>JBILIY010000011.1:0-11449 GCA_044368815.1 Crocinitomicaceae bacterium | reverse complement strand
CCCAGTAACTAAGTTTCCAATTACTTTAATTTCTTCCAACTCGCGGTTCTCTCCAAGAATGATATTTTGTTTAATGTAGACCGATTTAACATTGATTTCAATTTCCAATGTATCATAACCAAGCGCTATTACTTGAATGTCATACTTCCCGAAAGAAACCTCATTAAAAATGTAATTACCCGAGACATCAGATAGTGTTTTCTTAACAACATTATTATCTTTCAGTAAATAAACCTTCGCGTCAATTACGGGTGATTTTGTACTTTCTTCAGTAATCAAACCCGATATCTTCGCCGTTTGACTATATGTGCCAAAAATGAATAAGGAGAATAGTAGTGTTATAATTCGACTCATTTCAAAGAAATAAAAAAGGCCGAAAAAATCCGACCTTTCAAAAAAAAAAACTTATTTCAAAATTACTTTTCGTGTAATTCGTTCACCTTTGTTGTTTGTTATTTGAATTAAAAACAAACCACTTTCTGAAGATAAATCTACTTGGTATACCAGTTTATTATTTAAATTAGAAAAGTTAGCAATCACTTGACCAAAAGCATTTAAAACACGAATCGTTTGAATATTTCCTTCACTCTTGATGTAGAAAACACCTTGGCTTGGATTTGGATAAATACTTATAACATCTTCTTTTGTCTCATTTAAGCTTGCTGGATTACAAGCGCAGTTGTGTTCGCCAAGTGAAAACCAATTTCCGAAAAGAATTGGATTTCCATTCCCACTCATAAGTGTATCTCCGTTGTCGTTAAACAAATACGTTACTGCAGGAATTGTATCCCATTCCAACAATGGATCAAAGAAAGAAACTGGAGTAGTAATACCTTTTTTGATAGACGCTTTACGTAACATACTGTGGTCTTTTGTCGCCAACACACCTAAGCCTGTGCTGTAAGGGAATGATGTTGACCAAGCGCCATCATTTCCAGCTGCAGACCCCGTTTCATTAGCTGGGTTTTCACCGATTTTACCAAAAATATCAATTATCGCAAAGTTAGGAACATTCGTTGCGTTTATTAATAATGCAGGATTCGCTGGTAAAATTCCTTTAGCAAGCATGACCGCATCATTTCCATTCCAATAAAAAGCATTGCTTGTATTGTAAACCGGGCTGTAAAAACCATCCCCTTTTTCGTTTAATGAGTCCCAAATTGGTGCTTCTTGACCTATACCGTTTGGATCTCTTTTATCTAAAACAGCAACATGCACAGCATAAGGAGCAATCGTTCCTGAAAGTTGAACTGAGTTAGCTACTGTGGCTGTAGTTGAACCATTAGAATAACGCGCCACAAAATATTGACTTAAATCTATTGGCGAAGCCGTTGGGTTATATATTTCCAATGCTTTGTTGTTTGACCAACCTTCAACATATTCGGAAATAAAAATTTTGGAGCAATCCTGAGCTCCCGCGAATAATGAAGTAAAAAGCGTTAAAGAGAATAAAATTCTTTTCATAAATATAGTTTAAAGGTGAAATTACAATTGACGTTTCGGGCTTTCAAATGGTTTTGGCAACGTTAGCCTCTAGGAGATCACTTGAAAACTATTACAAAGTTAATGTAAATTTTCCCGAAAATATTATCAAATTATTAACTGAATAAAATTAATATGTTGTGTGTTTGTTGAAAATTCAAATGCAACTATTTAAAGTAACATTAGAATTACTAATTTAGGCATTCAAATTTTGATTATGAAGTTGATTTTATTTTTGTTTCTTGCAGTTCAGTTCGTTTCTTGGTCACAGGAAATCACAGTAGAAAAAATTTGGAAAAATTACGAATTCTATCCAAAAGGGATAGATGGTTTTAAATCGATGAACGACGGTGAGCATTATACCAGAGCTACGGCGGATTTATCAATTTATAAGTATAAGATTTCTGATCCAAATGATAAAGGTGAGTTATTGATGGACGGAAGATTGATGTCATACAACGGTACGCAAATTTCATACGATGATTACGAATTTAATTCGGATGAGACTAAAATTTTACTTCTAACGAATATGGAATCCATTTACAGAAGAAGTTTTCAGGCATTTTATTTCTTATTTGATTTAAAAACAAAGAAACTGCAGCCGTTGGATGTGGTAAATCAACCACAAACGTTAGCAGAGTATTCTCCGGATGGAAAAATGGTTTCCTACATTCACGGGAATGATTTGTTTGTTAAAAACTTGGAGTCTGGAAAAGTTTCGAAATTGACCAAAGATGGTAAGCGAAATAAAATTATAAACGCTACTACCGATTGGGTATATGAGGAAGAGTTCTCAATTACCAAGGCTTACGGTTGGTCTCCTGATAGCAAGATGATTGCTTTCCTTCGTTTTGACGAAAAAGAAGTGAAGGAATTTTCAATGGCGATGTATGGACAGCTTTATCCTGATGATTACAAATTTAAATACCCAAAAGCAGGAGAGGATAATAGTAAAGTGACTGCTCATGTGGTGAATGTGAAATCAGCAAAAATTTCCAATTTACCCATGGTTTCATATGAATACATTCCACGTCTGAATTGGTCTTCCACTTCCAATCAGTTGATTTTACAGACAATGAATCGCCATCAAAGTGAATTGAATTATCACCTATATGATTTTACCTCATCCAAGCCTAGTTATAAATTATTTTATCAGGAAAAGTCAAAAACATATATTGATGTCGATAACAACCTTCTTATTTTAAAGGATGGAAAAACAATTCTTCGTGCAAGCGAACAAGACGGCTATAACCACATTTATAAACTTGGCTTTGATGGTACATCGACACAAATTACAAAAGGAAATTGGGATGTAATTGATTTTCTTGGAATTGATGAAAATACGAATGTGATTTATTATACCTCTGCTGAACCGGGAGCAACCAAGAAGTCTATTTACTCTATTAAATTAGACGGAACTGATAAAAAGGAACTTTCGAAAGAATTGGGATACAACGAAGCGGAATTTTTGCAAGGGATGAAATACTACATTTTAACTTATTCTAATTCCAATCAACCGCCGATTTATAGTTTGTGCAAAAATGATGGCTCGGTTCTGAGAGTTCTAGAAGACAACGAAAGTTTAACGAATAAAATCAAATCGTATCCAATTTCGAAAAAAGAAATGATGACCATTGATGCAAATGGTATTAAGTTGAATGCTTGGATGATTAAACCAGTAAATTTTGATCCAACGAAAAAATATCCTGTTTACATGACTGTTTATGGCGGCCCCGGTCATAACGAGGTACTCGACTCATGGGATGGATCTGATTATATGTATCATCAACTTTTAGCTCAAAAAGGATACATTGTTTTTTCAGTTGATCCTCGTGGCACCATGTATCGTGGTGCCGATTTCAAAAAGTCAACATACTTGCAACTTGGGAAATTAGAAATCGAAGATGTGATTAATTCGGCTAAAGAACTTCAAAAATTAACATACGTTGATCCAAATCGTATCGGTATTATGGGTTGGAGTTACGGAGGTTTTATGGCTTCCTTGGCAATTACCAAAGGCGCTGATGTATTTAAAATGGCGATTGCAGTTGCTCCTGTTACAAATTGGAGATACTACGACAACATTTACACAGAGCGTTTCATGCGAACACCAAAGGAAAACGAAGAAGGATATGATCGGAATTCACCTATCAATTTTGTGAGTAAGATTAAAGGTAAATATCTTTTGATTCATGGTTCAGCAGATGACAATGTTCATTATCAAAATTCGATGGAAATGGTAACAGCTTTGGTCAATGCGAATAAACAATTTGATTTGTTCATTTATCCGAATAAGAATCACGGAATTTATGGTGGGAATACACGTAATCACTTGTTTCAAATGATGTTAGATTACACGCTGAAAAATTTATAAGAGACCCGTTATTCTTCTTTAATACGCTCGATAAACTCAATTGAAAGTGAGTTGAAACGATCTGCGTCTTCAATATTGACAACGTGTCCGCAATTCTCAACAATGGAAACAGTTGAATATTTATTTTCTCTTGTAAGTTCCAACACAGGATTTAAGAATAGGTGATCTTCACTCCCCATGATGTACAACTGAGGAATGTTGTATTGTTTTTTTTCAAGAAGATGTAGGTAAGCCGTTAACCTTGCGGTTAATTTAAACCAACGCTTAAATTCCTTGTCCATCAGTTTTTTAGCTTCTTGAATAAACATTTTACGGGATTGCTCGTGATTTTTCTTTGGCATCATAATCCTTGCGAAAAGACGATAAAGCGTCATGTAGGGTAGGAATCGATTCAATACGCGACCTAGTCGAAGTAAAAAGCGAGATTTGATGTTTAGTTTTGTCACTGCCCCTGCAAAAATCATTGATTTCACTAACTCGGGATTTGTGTTGTAAATCTGTTTTATCACAATTGAGCCCATTGAAACACCAACTAAATGTGCCTGTTGAATTTGATGCATTTTCAATACTTCAACAACATCTTTTGAAATTACTTCGAATGAATAATCAGTTTTTTCACTTTTCAATTTTGATTTTCCATGACCTCGTAAATCGACCAATAAGATATTATAAAGGTTAGAAAAAGGTTTGATTTGCTTGTGCCAAATTGCTGAACTTCCTCCGGCTCCGTGAATGAAGACTACCCACTGATTACTTTTCGGATGATGAATTTTTTTTGAGTACAGCATAAAAACAAAAAGACACTTGCAAAAATACAAGTGTCTTTTGATAAAGCGTAATTTTTTATTGATTACTTGTCTTTTACTTCTTCAAAGTCAACATCTGTTACTTCATCTTCAGCGTTTCCACCACCTTGACTCTGATCTGTACCGCCTGTGTTTTCAGCTCCTTGAGCGTTGGTAGCGTTATACATATCTTGCGACGCAGCTTGGAATACGTTATTCAATTTATCCATTGCAGCTTGAAGATTTTCGATGTTTCGAGAATCGAATTCTTTTTTCAATTCTGCCAACGCATCTTCGATTGGTTGTTTTTTGTCTGCTGGGATTTTTTCACCGTATTCTTTTAGTTGACGTTCTGTTTGGAAAATAGTTGAATCTGCTTTGTTGATTAATTCGATTTCTTCCCGTTTCTTGTTGTCGGCTTCTGCGTTGGCTTCTGCTTCTGCTTTCATGCGTTGGATTTCTTCGTCAGAAAGACCAGATGACGCTTCTATTTTGATTGATTGTTGCTTGCCCGTTCCTTTGTCTTTGGCAGAGATGTTCATGATTCCGTTAGCATCAATATCAAAAGTCACTTCTATTTGAGGAATACCACGAGACGCAGGTGGAATGTCAGACAATTGGAAACGACCTAAAGTTTTGTTATCAGAAGCCATTGAACGCTCACCTTGTAATACGTGAATGTCTACACTTGGTTGGTTATCAGAAGCAGTTGAAAATGTTTCCGATTTCTTAGTTGGAATTGTTGTATTCGCATCGATTAATTTCGTGAATACACCACCCATTGTTTCAATTCCCAATGAAAGTGGAATAACGTCCAAAAGCAATACGTCTTTTACTTCTCCAGTAAGCACCCCACCTTGAATCGCAGCACCAACGGCTACAACTTCATCTGGGTTAACACCTTTTGATGGAGCCTTTCCGAAGAAACGTTCAACTGCTTCTTGAATAATTGGAATACGTGTAGATCCGCCAACTAAGATTACTTCGTTGATATCACTTGGTGAAAGTCCCGCATTTTTCAACGCTGAACGACATGGAGCGATTGTTCTTTCCACTATTTCTGAGATTAATTGCTCAAATTTTGAACGTTGTAACGTTCTTACCAAGTGTTTTGGAATACCATTTACTGGCATAATGTATGGCAAATTGATTTCAGAAGATGTCGTAGATGAAAGCTCGATTTTAGCTTTTTCAGCAGACTCTTTTAAGCGTTGTAAGGCCATTGGGTCTTGACGTAAATCAATTCCCTCGTCATTTTTAAATTCTTGTGCTAACCAGTTGATAATAGCATCATCCACGTCATCACCACCCAGATGTGTATCACCATCTGTAGATAAAACTTCAAAAACACCATCTCCTAATTCCAACACAGACACATCATGTGTGCCTCCGCCAAAATCGAAAACAACGATTTTTTGGTCAATACCTTTCTTGTCCAATCCATAGGCCAAAGCTGCTGCTGTAGGTTCGTTGATGATTCTTTTGATTGTAAGTCCTGCAATTTCACCTGCTTCTTTGGTTGCTTGACGTTGAGCGTCGTTAAAATATGCAGGAACAGTAACAACGGCTTCAGTAACCTCTAATCCAAGGTAATCCTCAGCAGTTTTCTTCATTTTTTGAAGAATCATCGCTGAAATTTCTTGCGGAGAATAAAGTCTGTCATCTATTTTTACGCGAGGAGTATTGTTGTCTCCTTTAACAACTTGGTAAGGTACACGTTCGACTTCTTTTTTGGATTCATCGAAACTCGTACCCATAAATCGTTTGATCGAGTAAATCGTTTTTGTTGGGTTGGTAATTGCCTGACGTTTCGCAGGATCTCCAACTTTACGTTCACCACCATCAATAAATGCTACAACTGAAGGAGTTGTTCTTTTACCTTCTGAGTTTGTAATAACCACTGGCTCATTTCCTTCCATTACGGAAACACATGAGTTCGTAGTTCCTAAATCAATTCCTATTATTTTTCCCATTTTGTTGAAATTTTCAATTTAAAACGATTTTCACTTGTCAATTCATGTGCCACTCGAATTGTCGAAAAACACATTGAATTATTAGTGACACAAAGTCATTTTTAGGAAGAAAAATACTGACAAGTCATCAATAAAATATGACAATTTAGTCAGGATTTAAAAATTTTACCAGAAGAAGTTTAATTTGTTTAGACCAATTGATCTTCATTCAACTTTGTTTCTTTTGTTTATCAGAGGAACGACTATCCAATCGAAAATGTAACAACCAACGCATATTTTTAGAAAAGCTTCCAAAAAAGCGCAAACAATCAGAAGAGTGCATACAAGAACATAAAGAACATTCAATTCACTAATTTGGAGAAGAATGATTATTCCGGAAAAAATAAAACCAACTTTTGCAGCAAATTTTTTCGGAGGAGCATAAACAGGAATAAAAGTTAAACGCAACAAATGAGATATCCATTTTGATATTAAACTTAGTGGTGAAATTCTATCTGAAAACCCCCTAATTGAAAAGTCGAATAATAGAAAAACAAAAATCCAAATGTTATCATAAATAAGCGCTATCGAAGCTAATAATAGTGTTGAAAAAGCATTCAAACGTATAACTTTTTCGTTTAATTGAAGAACGTGCTGCATATTAGTTGTATTGAATATTGTATAAATTCTCTTCTTTTGAATTGGTGATTTTTGATTTTGCGTATTCAGAAAAAAGTAAGATAGACAAATCTGTTTGATCGTTCCAATTGATTTTTTGGATTTCTGAAAAATGAACTTTTCCTGTTTGATAACAATATCCTTTGCTGATAAATAGATCATCGATTTCTTCAAATTTGATACGATCTAATATCTCTTTTTCAGAAGCACTTACATAAACATGTAATTCATAATCATTGAAAAGATTGATCGTTTCAATAGTCGATTTTCGATACTCATATTTATAATTGAATTGCAATGCGGAAATATCAGATAGTACAGCACTTGCTGTTGGGAAACTGCCAGCACCTTTTCCATAAAACAATTGCTTATCGGCATAGGCAGCCTGAACTATGACAGCATTGAATTCGTCATCCACATTAAAAGCTGAGTGCTTTTGATTAATGAAATGCGGTGCAACAAAAGCTTTTATTCCTTTATCATTCTTAGATGCATTGGCAAATAATTTTATTCGAAGTCCTTTTTCCTTTGCATATTGAACATCCTGAGGCTTTAAATTTCGTATACCAATGTTCAGAAGATTATCTGTTGGGACATTAATTCCAAAGCCATGTTTTAACAAAATCGTTAGCTTGTATTTTGAATCAAATCCATCTACATCTAAAGTCGGGTCGGCTTCTGCAAAACCCTTCTCTTTTGCTTCCGCTAAGGCTTCAGGATAGTTTATTCCTTGATTTGCTTTAGTCAAAATGTAATTAGTTGTTCCGTTAACAATTCCTTCAATTTGAGTCAGCGTATCGTTATTGTAGTATTCTTCCAAATTTCTAATGATAGGAATAGATCCGGCAACTGCTCCTTCATACAATAGCGAAACATTATTTTTTTTTGCTAATTCGATAAGTTCGCTCAAACGTTCAGCTATCAGTTTTTTATTTGCCGTAACAACATGTTTTTGTTTTTCAAGCGCAGTTTTAACAATCTGATAGGCTTCCTTGCTATCGTTGATTAACTCAACAACAACATTAATTTCCGGATTATCTAAAATTTCACGCGAGTCATAATAAATTGGAACCGAAGTTTTTTCGCGTGATTTTGTCGGGTCTTTTACGACAATTTTTTCGATTCTAGCTTGTAATTGTTTGTTTTCATTTAGAACCTTGTATAATCCTGTTCCTACGCAACCAAAGCCAAAGAGGCCGATTCTTAACTGTGACATTTTTTCTTTTTAAGCAGTAAATAATATATCGTTAAAACTTGAATTTTTAAAAACCGATTTTGATGGTGGTTTCAGGAAATTCTTAAACTGTTTGATCAAAGCTTCATGTTCAATCAAAAAGCCATCATGGCCAAAATCCGATTCGATGGTTTTTATCTTTGCATTTGGAATATGAAGCCATAATTGTTTTTGTTCTTCAATTGGAAACAAAACATCTGATGTAATTCCAATTATCAGTGTTTTAGCTGAAATGACGGCAAGTGCTTTCTCAAACCCGTCTCTTTTTCTACCTACGTTATGAGCATCCATTGCATGCGAAAGAAGGACATAAGAATAGGCGTTAAATCTTTTTGCAAGTTTAATACCTTGATATTTTTGATAGGAACTCGACTTATAATTAATTAATACCTCATCGTTTTCTTCTTTTTGATTAGTTAGATATCCTTTGTAAGAACGATAGCTCAATAAAGCAATGCTGCGTGCCGCTACCAAACCCGCTTCACCCGCATTTTCATCCTTTTTACCATAGCTTGAATCAGCTTTTATAGCCAAGCGTTGACTTTCATTGAAGGCAATTCCATAAGGTGAATGTTTTGCGTTGGTTGCAATAAGAATTAAATTTTCAAAAACTGAAGGGTTTTCAATGGACCATTCCAATGCTTGCTGACCACCTAAAGAAGCTCCGATTAAAACGTGTATTTTATTAAACTTAAGGAGTATTCTAAGTTTTTCATGCAATCTCGCCATATCTCTTGTTGTGATCATTGGAAAATAATCAAAGTACTTATCTCCATTTTCATTTTCGGATAACGGGCCCGTTGTCCCATAGCAAGAACCTAAAATATTGGCACACACAATGTAATGTTCCTTTTCATTAAAAAAACCATTCTCCCCACAAACGTTTGGCCACCATTCGTATGGATTGCTATTGGCTGTCAGCGCATGACAGATCCAAACTACATTATTTTGTTCTGAATTTGGCTTGCCGAAAGTATGAAAAGCTACTTCGACATTTCTCAAAATCAAGCCACTTTCCAATTGAAATTCTTCGAATACAACCTTTTGTTCACTCATTTTTTGCAGATTTTAAATTGAGCCCCCAAAAAAAATGGAGGCTATTTAGGTTATGCTAACGTTTTGTTCTTGATGGTTTGAAACGCATTTTCCAAATCTTGAATAATGTCATCAACATGTTCAATACCAACGGATAAGCGAAAAAGCCCAGGTTCAACACCTGCCTTAATTTGCTCGTCTTTGGTCAACTGCTCGTGCGTTGTTGCAGCTGGGTGGATTATCAAGGATTTTGCATCTCCAACGTTTGCTAAATGTGAAATCAGTTCAAGAGAATTAATAAATTCATTAGCTTGAATAACATCACCTTTAACTTTGAAACTCAAAACGCCTCCAAATCCATTGGTAAGATACTTTCTCGCTTGCTCATGATATTTGGATGAACTTAAACCTGGATAGTTCACGTAATCAACAAGTTCATTTGATTCTAACCATTGTGCGATTTTCTGAGCATTATCGACTGTTCGCTGAACGCGAAGAGAAAGAGTTTCCACCCCTTGAAGCAAAAGGAATGCATTGAATGGCGATAGGGAAGGACCAAAGTCACGAAGACCTTCAACTCGAAGACGAATGGCAAAAGCTATATTTCCAAAAGGTCCGTTTGTTCCGAAAACTTCCCAGAAATTTAAACCATGATATCCTTCAGCTGGTTCTGAAAATTGAGGATACTTGCCATTTCCCCAATTGTATTTTCCAGCGTCTACAACTATTCCTCCTATACTAGTTCCATGACCACCAATCCATTTTGTTGCTGAAGCCACAACGATGTCGGCCCCATGATCAATAGGCCTGAATAAATAACCCGCTGCACCAAACGTATTATCTACGACTAACGGAACATCCGATTTTTTGGCAATCACTGCGATTTCTTCAAAATTAGCGACGCTGAATTCAGGATTACCAATTGCCTCCAAATAGATTGCTTTTGTTTTGTCATCAATTAACGAAGCGATAGAATAGGGGTCAATTCCGTCTGCAAATCGCACTTCAATTCCCAATCGTTTGAAAGCTACTTTAAATTGATTGTAAGTACCACCATACAAATGTGAACTTGTAACGAAATTATCCCCGGCTTGTAGAATATTATTCAAAGCCAAAAATTGAGCCGCTTGACCCGAGGCAACTGCTACCGCTGCAACTCCGCCTTCTAAGGCCGCGATGCGTTTTTCAAAGACATCTGTTGTTGGATTCATTATTCGGGTGTAAATATTCCCGAATTCCTTTAATCCAAATAAGTTGGCAGCATGCTCAGCATCATTAAAAACATACGAAGATGTTTGGTAAATGGGCACAGCTCGTGATCCTGTCGTAGGGTCAGCTGTTTGTCCTGCGTGCAGTTGCAGGGTGTCGAAATGATAGTTTTTTGTTGACATTTTTTTGTGTTTTAAAAGTTAAAAAATTAAGGATATACTAAAATTGGGGTATAAGATTTCCGGGCCCTGGAATTATGAACCGCCGAATTAAAAGCCTGTGATAGGGAAAATTAGCAGTACATGCAACAACAGCACATACAGCAAAAACAAGTTAAAAACTTGAATGAAAAATTGAAACATTGATCCTTAAATGGATTTTTGGTGCTTGTAAGAAATGGTTTAATTCTCATCTTTTTCATTTTTTATATTTTTCCAAAATTGGAATCAGGAATTAGCACCGGTTTTCCAAATTGACTTTTAAAGTCAATAATTTAAGTTGGTTGCCAGAGGGTCATAGAGCCTGTCTCTTACCTCGTTCTTTATAAACATGAAACACCTTTGTGATTCGGGTACAAAGTTAAAATGCTATTTAGATTATTTCCAAATAATTCCCGTAAAAATTTTCAAAAAAAACAAAATCTATTCTTAAAATATTGAAAAACAGATTCATAAAGTAATTTGTATTATTGTTTCTTTTA
>JBILIY010000234.1:0-3470 GCA_044368815.1 Crocinitomicaceae bacterium | reverse complement strand
AATCGGAATCCTTCAATTTTATTAACCAACGAAATCGTGTCAGGACTAGACATCTGTAATACCACGATAAGCAACGGAATCACAAACGGGATATATAATAAATGTGATCGCTTTCCTTCTATATTTTCAATTAATTGAAAGAAATTCAATTTTACTTCTTTATCAGTATCATCGGGCTTTTCATTTAAAATGTAGCGATGATATAGATATTTCAACAAAAATATAATCGGTAAAATAAATGATAGACTTATGATAATTCCCCAAGTATATGCCAAAAATTCAGATATCACGAAAAATAGACCATCACCTAAATTAGTAGACAGCCATTTCGCAAGTGGCGCTAACTTACCGTCATACTCCGTAGAATCAAACGCACCTGCTCCTAACATCAGAATTGCAAGCGAGATAAACAACATCCTCAAGTACTTCTTATCCGTTAAATACTTATAATACCAAGGAAATTTAGTACTAAATCGAGCTAAAGTCTCACGCACATTATCAACATGGTATTTGGAAATAAAATGTTCAATTAAAAAATCATATGAGTCGTGAATCAAATTGATTGGCTTATGCTTGATGATGTGAGCAAGCTGGAAGTCAACCATTAAATTGTACAAGGAAATCAATTCATTATTCGGTGGAATAGGCAGATTTTCAACAATTTTAACTGTATTTTCTTCAGATTTTCCTTCAGCAAAACGAATTTCTGAATTCAACTGATATAGCGGATCTTTGCCATCTTTCGTATTCAATGAAAGCCAATAGAAATACTTTTTATAAAATAACACTTTGACTCCGCTATTTTCTTTGTTAGCTTCAAGAGAATCTACTTGATCTTTTAATTCTTGCCAGTCAAAAGCTACAGATTCATTAATTAAATTATTACAAGTCTCGATGTAGCGATCCGTAAGTTTTTTCTCATTTCCTGTTTCACTTTCTTCAATGAGTAATTTTAAATCATTTCGGAAGAAATTGAGACGTTCCTTATAATAGCGTTTAAAACCAGAAAATACATCTGCAAAGCGCTGTCTATAATACAACGGAAGTTTATCGATTTCCTCCATAATTCCACCCTGTCCCATAATCAGCTCATACTGACTCAAACCATTTTGAATTTGAATGTCCAAATCATTGACAGGCAAACTAATCTCATCCAAAATAACTGGAACAAAAACGGCTAATTTTTCTCGAAGTTGATTCGTTTCCATACGATCCAATTGGACCGGAAGCATGCGTAATTCATCCAATTTATTAATCGCATTACTTAATTCATCCTGAAGTTCTTCCGTATTATTAAAATTCGTGTAAAGAGTTATAACTCTCAAAAGAGCGAATAGCAGTTCATTGATTTCATTAAGGTATTTATCATCCGAATTCAAATCCTTCATTGAAACAAAATGACCAATCCTTCCCAAAAGAAGATCAAAACTAGCTAACTCCTCAAATAACTTTAATTCGTTAATAAATGAAAGGGGAACTATTGCTTCTGCTCCATCGTTACGATAATTCTCAACCTGCTCTATCTTGGCTCGCACCTCATCAAATGAAGCGTTTTTCAAAAATTCAAAATCAAGACTTATAAGTGAATTAAGTAAGAAACCATGATCTTTTGGATTTAATTTTTTGATGATTTCGTACTTGCTTAACTTCATTTTTTTGAAGTTATCATCGAATAATAGCTGAAACAACAGCGTCTTTGCTTCGTCAAAAAATAAGTTCAGTTTTTGTAAATTCATAAAATCGCAATCTTGTAATTCACTTTCAACCAACTGTTTAAAATCTGTTTTCTTGAAATCGTCAATCTTTTGAATCAATTCGTCACTATCAATGAGGGCGGATAAAAGATGGAATAGATCATCTACATAATTCTTGACATTATTGAATGCGTAAATTGGAATTTCCTCATAAATGGATTCACTCCAATAATCAACAAACATGTTTTCGATAAGTAACTTACAATCAGGGGAAATGAAATCATTGTTTAAAACGAACCGTTGCAGATTCTTCTTAGAAAAAGCTTCTGGAAAGGATGTTTGAAAACTCATAATTTCATATATCAAATCTGATTTTTTGATAGAAGATTCCACTTTAGCGAAAAGCATTGCGAAAGAAGATGAAGGCAAATTTCGACTTTCTTTTAAAAGTGCATGGGCAAATGTATAATTGACAAATGGCGCTATGGTATGAATAAAATTATTCTTTTTGGTTTCATATGCCCGATTATCGAAAAAACTGAAGCCTTCTCCAATGAATTTTGCTAGCATTTCGCTCCAAAAACGACTTTTTGTTATGAATTCATAATTGGAATAGGAGATGGAATGTAATTTTTTTAACGCCTCCCGAATTCGGTCCGCCAAAATAAAAACATCATTACAAGGAAGCTGACAGAGTTGCTCAATTTCGGTTCCGAATTCCTCATTGTAGGAAAGCAATTTATCAGCATTTAAAAACGTTTCAATTTGAAATCGACATAACTCCTGATTATATGGAAGAACTAAATCCTTGTTTTCATTATTCATTCCCAAAAATGGTCGCTTTTTCAATGCAAGTTCCTCAAATAGGTTGAGATCTTCTCTATTGACAATTGCACTTTTTGAAGTTTCCAGCGCACATAGTTCAGAATAGTCTTTCCAAAGTGAGTAGGCAAAAATGGCTTCATTGATTTGACTTTCATTCAAACTGGTACCCCCTCTTGGTACGTCAATAATTGTAAAGTTATGAGCACCTCGACCGTCGTACCAGGGATTGTTTCGGTGAAATCCAACCCTTGGGCTACCTTCACTTCCATTAATAACTTCATCAATTGTTGATGTTTTCATCAACTCTGCTATTTCAAGTGAGTCCAAATAAACCCCTAATCCTTTTAGACTATATGGCAAATTAGGATCAACACTGATAATAACTCCTTTTTTACCAGGGGTGTGCAAAGCAGTCAATTTGAAACCTTCTCCAAACAACGTATTTTTTCGATCTCCACGCACGAGGTATTTCCACAGAAAACTCTTAGCGTCTCTTGAAATAATTACCTCAACTTCATCCATTCCGCGTGTATCACGGTTATATAATTCTACAATTCCCGTGAACGAATTTTGCACGTCCAACTTGTAATTTTCAGCGTCATTTATAATGCTCTCAATAGGATCCCTCAAAAATTCAACAGCCTCAAACCCTTCATTCGTCCAAGGATTTTCATCTTTACGAATAATGGAGACTACAGCATCCATAAATTCTAATCCTTTTTGAATCAATTCTTGATTGAATTCTTGCGTAAATGCGCTGGAATAATCTTTAATATTTGTAAAATGAAGCCAAAGTGATGCGATTCCAATAGGTTTTTCAGGATCTAAAATCAATTTACCCATATCAACCATATTGATATATTCGGCTAATTGTATATCTTGAAATTCAAATGACTCCTGATTCAGAAATTTCATCGTAAAATAAACCGATCCAAGAGCATCCAAGTCAGG
>JBILIY010000233.1:0-3474 GCA_044368815.1 Crocinitomicaceae bacterium | reverse complement strand
CTTCCTTTAAATCGACTTCTCTTCTCAACTCGCGTTGCATTGAAGTTACTGCTTTATCATCAATTCCGCAAGGAATAATATGTGAAAAAAAGTTTAAATCTGTATTTATATTAAATCCGATACCGTGCATGGTAACCCAACGGGAACTTTTTACGCCCATCGCACAAATTTTTCTGGCATTCTTGGAATCACCGTCAATCCACACACCCGTAAGCCCATCAACTCGACCTGATTCAATTCCAAAATCTTTCAAGGTAAGAATAACTGCCTCTTCCAAAAACCGCATGTATTTGTGGATATCGGTGAAAAATTGCTCCAAATCAAATATTGGATAAACTACCAATTGTCCTGGACCATGATAGGTTATGTCACCACCTCGATTGATTTTATAAAATGAGGCATCTTGCTCAGTTAATTCAGCTTCATTTAACAATAAATTCTCCGGATTTCCACTTTTACCGAGCGTAAAAACATGAGGGTGCTGACAAAACAAAAGGTGATTCTCCGGAATTTCGTCGGTTTCACCATTTCGTTTGGCAATCTTTAAATCAATTGCTTTTTTGAATAAATTTTCCTGAAAATCCCAAGCCTCCTGATAATCAATTAATCCAAGATCTTTAACAGAAACAACAGGTTTGTTATCCATTGAATTTGGCCATTTCTCCTTTTAGGTAATCGATGATTTGAATATCAATTATGTCAGCGCCATTCAAATTACATAAGAAATAAGATGCCCAGTCAACCAAATTGATTAGGTAAATCGAACGTTCCACGAAATTCGAACCTTTAGCTTCCAATTTAAAGATTTTACCACATTTTGACTCAATGTGAGCCATGGTAATTTCCAACCTTTTTTGATTTCTCGGATGCAAATCTCCAGTGCAGAAAAATACGGGTGCGAAACGCGCATCACCACCAGTCCAACCAACAAGTTCGTTGTGGTTCATTTCAGGAATCGTATGTTGCCACCCCAAATATTTCGAATTTTCATTAACTTGTTGTCTAGCACGAACAATAACACCTTCATACTTTGTTTCGGAATAGAAAATCCCAACTTTACCATAAAGAAAATCAGCAAGATCTTTTGCAACGCTGTGAATAGTGTCTTTCTCAGAATTCAATAGATTAACTGAATTTACCATGTTGTCTAAACTCGTTCTGGCAATCAACCCTAATTTTGAAAGAATGTCCAATAATTGAACAACAGAAAAAGCAAGTGCACTTCTCGGAGGATTTCCACCCGGAACGAGCACGTAATCATAGTTGTTTTGCTCGCAAAATGCAGCTAATTCGCCACCACTACAAACACCAATAATGTGACATCCAACTTGATGTGCTTCTTTCACACTCATCATGGTTTCTTCCGTATTTCCTGAATAGGAAGACCCAATTACCAATGTATTTTTATCTACGAATGCTGGTAAGCTATATTCATTGCTAATCAATACCGGTAATTTGATTTCATCTTGAATCCAGTTGGCAACAATTTTTGCTCCAATTCCTGAGCCGCCAAGTCCGCAGATTAAGATGTTTTTTACTTCGTTAGTTGGTTGTTTATACCTTTTTCCACTTGCTATTGCTGCTGCATCTATTATGTTTTGTGGAAATGCTTCGATTAGGTTTTTCATTTTTTTATTTTTGATGTTAGGACTTTAAGATATTAGGATTTTAGGACAATAGCATTTTAAGACGTTAAGATTTTGGGACTTTGGGACAAATGATTAATTTATAATTGCAAATTGCGAGTTCGTAATTCTTCATTTTTTAATTCTAGATTAAAGTGGAATATTTCCATGTTTTTTCTTTGGTAAGGTTTCGGCTTTTTTCTCCAGCATTTTGAATCCTGCAATTACTTTCGCTCTGGTTTCCCCAGGAAGAATAACATCATCAACAATTCCGCGTTCAGCAGCTCGGTATGGATTCGCAAACATTTCAGCGTATTCGGCTTCTTTTTCCAACCACTTCGCTTGTGGATCTTCCGCTGAGGCGATTTCACGTTTGAAAATAATTTCAGCAGCTCCTTTTGCCCCCATTACAGCGATTTCAGCTGTAGGCCATGCGAAGTTCAAGTCTGCCCCGATACTTTTTGAGTTCATTACGTCGAATGCACCTCCATATGCTTTTCTCGTAATTACCGTAATTCGAGGAACTGTCGCCTCTGAGAATGCATAAAGCAATTTTGCACCATGTGTAATGATTCCTCGCCATTCTTGATCGGTTCCAGGAAGGAAACCAGGAACGTCTTCAAATACAAGAAGTGGAATGTTGAATGAATCACAAAAACGAACGAAACGAGCCCCTTTTCGAGATGCATCAATATCTAAAACGCCAGCCAAAGCTGCGGGTTGATTGGCAATAACACCGATTGTTCGACCTTCGATACGAGCAAATCCGACTACAATATTTTTAGCATAATCAGCTTGTACTTCTCTAAAAGTTTCGTCGTCAATTACACATTCCACAACTTTCCGGATATCGTACGGAATGTTAACGTTTTCTGGAAGTATCTTTCCAATCTGATCCAATTTTGATTTCGAAAAATTAAAAATAGAAGGCTGAGGAGCTAATTCGTATGCGTTTTGAGGGAAATAAGTTACTAAATCCCTTACTTTTTTAAGACATTCAACATCGTTTGCGGCAGTAAAATGGTTAACTCCAGATTTCTCAGCGTGTGCTTTTGCTCCGCCTAAATCCTCTGAAGTTACTTCTTCATGAGTTACAGTTTTTACTACATTCGGACCAGTCACGAACATGTATGATGTTTCCTCTACCATGAATATAAAATCAGTCAAAGCTGGTGAATAAACCGCGCCGCCGGCACAAGGCCCCATGATAACTGAAATTTGGGGAATTACTCCAGAGGCCCTCGTATTTCTATAAAAAATATCAGCATAACCAGCCAATGATACAACACCTTCTTGAATTCTAGCCCCACCTGAATCGTTTAATCCGATTACAGGAGCTCCATTTTTCATGGCTAAATCCATGATTCGACAGATTTTAGCCGCGTGCGTTTCGGAAAGTGAGCCACCTAAAACTGTAAAATCTTGTGAGAAAACATAGACTAAACGTCCATGAATTGTTCCAAATCCAGTGATTACTCCGTCACCGGGAAATTTTTGTTTGTCTAAACCAAAGGCCGTGGCTCGATGCTCAACGAATGCACCAATTTCTTCGAACGAATTTTCGTCCAATAATACGGTGACACGTTCACGAGCTGTAAGTTTACCCTGTTGATGCTGTTTGTCAATTCGATCTTGACCTCCACCTAATTTTGCATTGTCTCTGCGTTGGAGTAAATCTTGGTTTTTATCCATAGCTACAAAAATAAAAAATCATCTTTAGTTATTGGTTTTCGGGGCTTGATATTTGAAAAAAATGTTGAAATGAAAAAATAACACATAAAAATGACTAAATTTGTCATGACAATAAAAAACAAGTCATGTTACTCGAAAAAATTAGAATAGAAAAAAA
>JBILIY010000231.1:0-3475 GCA_044368815.1 Crocinitomicaceae bacterium | reverse complement strand
AAACGGTTCTGATTCAGTTTTTCTTCTCTTGTTTTCACCGTTTTCACTGGTTTTAAGGTATATGGATGAACACCAGTATAATAGATCACTTCAGCGACAGTCATTGGCGTAGGTGTAAAGTCTTGAACTTGTTCTAATTGGAAGCCCATGTCTTTTGTTTCTGCGGCAAGATTAGCCATATCTTCCTCTTCACAACCTGGATGAGATGAGATAAAATAAGGAATCAATTGTTGCTTCAGGTTATGCTTTGCTGAAATTTCGTCGTATTTTTCCTTGAATTTGTGGAAATATTTGAAAGATGGTTTCCGCATAACCCTAAGTGTCGCATCTGAAGTATGTTCTGGGGCCACTTTGAGACGACCACTTACATGTCTAGTAACAACTTGCTCGATGTATTCGTCGTGATTACCATCTTCGTTGTTTTTATTAAAATCGTCTACGAGTAAATCGTAACGGATTCCGGATCCAACAAATGCTTTTTTGACTTTCGGATTAGCATCTACTTTGCGATAAAGCTCAGTCAACGGTTTGTGCGAGGTGTCTAAATTATTACAAATCACAGGATGAATGCAACTTGGAGATGTACACCGGGCACAGATGGCTTCATCTTTCCCTTTCATTTTGTACATGTTTGCCGACGGACCACCTAAATCGGAAATATATCCTCGGAATTCAGGATGTTTGGTAACCTCTTCAACTTCTGCTAAAATGGATTTTTCACTTCGCGAAGCAATGAATTTCCCTTGATGCGCGGAGATCGTACAAAAACTACAGCCACCAAAGCACCCACGATGCATGTTGATTGAAAACTTGATCATATCGTAGGCTGGAATGGCACCACGTTTTTTGTATTTTGGGTGAGGGAGTCGGGTGTAGGGCAAATCAAAAGATTTATCAATTTCCCCTTCCTCCATTGTTTTGTAGGGTGGATTAATCACTAGTGTTTGATTTCCAACTCCTTGGGTGATACGGTTTGCTTCCCATTTGTTGGACTCAACTTCAACAATTTTAAAGTTTGCCGCGTATTTTATCTTATCGTTCAAACATTCTTCATGACTCGCTAATTCAACAGTTTCCCAATTTTTATTTTTTGGTAATTCTGAAGAATTTTCTTGAAGAAATGCAACTTGTTTTAAGGTTTTCGCTTGATTGAATGGTACACCTTTTTTAAGGAGACGCAAGAGTTCTCGCAAGGGTTGTTCGCCCATTCCGTATACCAATAAATCGGCTTTCGCATCAACCAATATGGAGGGCATCAATTCATCTTTCCAATAATCGTAGTGAGTTACACGACGCAATGAAGCTTCGATGCCACCCAATAAAATGGGCACATCTGGAAATAAATCTTTTAAAATGTTAGAATAAACGATTGATGCATAATCAGGTCGGAATCCAGCTTGTCCTCCTGGGGTGTATGCGTCGGTTGATCGAAGGCGTTTGTTTGCCGTGTAATGATTAACCATGGAATCCATACAACCCGCTGTTACTCCAAAGAACAATCGGGGTTTCCCTAGTTTTTTGAAGTCGCGTAAATCGTCTTTCCAGTTCGGTTGAGCCACAATTCCGATTCGTAGACCTTCATCTTCAATAATTCTTCCTACAACAGCCGTTCCAAAGGCGGGATGATCCACATAAGCATCACCTGAAATTAGAATAACATCAAATTCTTCCCATCCTCTTTTCTCTGCATCTTTCAAGGACATGGGAAGCCAATCCGAAAGGGGTCGTTCGTTATTCATGTAGTAAATTTAAGGAGAAAAGAGCAAATTGATTGAATGTAATGCGCATTAAAATTGTTCAACCTAACATTCAAATTCGAATTAAGAAAAATATCGTTACATTGTTACTTTCTTATACTTTTAAATGATTCCGAAATTTTAGGTACGTCCAAAAAACTTTTATCGTAGTCGTTGTACAAGATTCTTAAAATACAAATGTGTTTGTCGACAAGTATACATTTTTCATAAAACTTTGCATTGTTGAGTTGAGTTTGATCCAAAGCGCCCAAACCCTCGTCACCTTCTATAACAAACCATTTTTCACGCAATATTTCTTTCGAAATAAAGGTAAAATCTTTCTTGTGCTCTATGAATAATGAATCAAATTTTCCGGAATGCGCGACTTCAACCCACAATTGAACATTTGAGGTAGAATCCATAAACCATTGAATAATTCCACCACTTAATCTAGGTCCTAATTCAAAAGAGGAAGGTAAAAGAAGTGAGTATCCATCAGACTTAGAATTGAATTTCTTCCATTTCGTTTGAGAATAGGTATTTGAAACTAACAATACAAAAATGAAAAATGATACTCCAAAGAAGATCTTTTTCATGATAGAAATAGTTTAGATTTGAATTTAAAAAAAAGTACCAAATCTATAAATCGAATTTGATTCCCTGTGCAAGAGGCAAACTATCGGTGTAGTTAATTGTATTCGTCTGTCTTCGCATGTAAATTTTCCAAGAATCGGAACCTGATTCACGACCCCCGCCAGTTTCCTTCTCTCCTCCAAATGCTCCACCAATTTCGGCTCCTGAAGTTCCAATGTTCACATTTGCAATTCCACAATCAGATCCCGCTTGTGATAGGAAAGCTTCCGATTCTTTCAAATCATTCGTCATAATTGCCGATGAAAGTCCTTGAGGTACTCCATTCTGAATTACGATTGCATTTTGAACATTGCCGCTATATTTAATCAAATATAAAATTGGAGCAAATGTCTCGTGCTGAACAATAGCAAAGTGATTCTCAGCCTCTATGATGCATGGCTTCACATAACATCCTGATTCGTAACCTTCCCCCGACAAGATTCCTCCTTCTACAATTACTTTTCCACCTTCTTTTTTGGCGGCTTCAATCGCATTCAAATAATTCTGAACAGCATCTTTATCGATTAATGGCCCAACGTGATTATTCTGATCCAATGGATTCCCGATTCGAAGTTGTTTGTAAGCATTAGTTAGAGCATCTCTTACTTTATCATAAACGCTCTCATGAATGATTAATCTTCTCGTTGATGTGCAACGTTGACCAGCTGTTCCAACTGCGCCAAATACAGCCCCAGGAACTACCATTTTCAAATCTGCAGTTGGTGTGATGATGATCGCGTTGTTACCTCCTAATTCAAGAAGCGAACGACCTAAACGCTCACCAACGGCTGCGCCTACAGACTTACCCATTCGTGTTGAACCTGTAGCAGAAACTAACGGAACACGCTTGTCATGTGCCATCAATTTCCCGATTTCCGCTCCGCCGATTACTAATCCAGAAACTCCTTCCGGAACGCCGTTTGCGTCAAAAACTTGTTTTGTTATTTGTTGACAAGCAATTGCCGTAATTGGTGTTTTTTCAGATGGTTTCCAAACACAAACGTCTCCACAAACCCATGCCAATGCCGTGTTCCAATTCCATACTGCAACCGGGAAGTTGAATGCCGAAATAATTCCAACAATCCCTAGAGGGTGATATTGTTCGT
>JBILIY010000232.1:0-3475 GCA_044368815.1 Crocinitomicaceae bacterium | reverse complement strand
TAGTATTCCATTATTCAAAACAAAAGAATCTTACAAAGTGGCTCTATTTTTACCTTTTAACCTTGATTCAACAGAAACATTGAACAAAGGAATGACGGCAGCTGCTTGGGAATATTACATGGGAGCGAGAATGGCTTTTGACTCACTTGAGAAAATTGGGTTAAAAGGAGAGGTATTCGTTTATGATTATCAATCAAGAAACGAGACAATCGATCAACAGTTAGCTAAAAGTGAATTGAAGAAAATGGATATGGTATTCGCTCCATTTCAAGCAAAGGAAGCGGAAAAAGTTGCTATTTGGTCGAAAATGAATAAAGTTCGAATTGTTTTTCCAGTCTCTGTGCCAAGCTCGTTTTTGAATGAAAATAGCTATGCTTATGCGCTAACGCCAACGAATGAGTTTTTGGTTCAACTTCTTGCTGAAAATGTCTATCAAACACACGAAAATCAACAAATTATTCTCATAAAAAGTGAAAAACAAGAAGACCAAATTCTATACAACTCCTTTCTGAAAACATTCAAAGAAATGCCTCCAAAAGCAAGCCGTCCCAGAGTTATCGAAGCGACTTGGAGCGACTACAAAAAATATGAAAAACTTGGTTCCAACATTATCTTCATATTCCTTTCAACAGAAAAGGAAAAAGTTTTAACGCTTTTGAGTTCTTACGCAAACAAAGAAAATATTACTTTATTTGGTTTAAAAGAATGGGCTGAATTCAAAGAGATAAACTCAGAGATAAACAATAAGTTTTCGTTTTACTATGCAAGTCCCTCCTATTTTTCCTACAAGGATCCAGCAATCATTCCTTTTCACAAACAGTTCAGAAGCAAATATAGCGCTGATTTAACCAAAGTGGCTTGCTTGGGTTATGACGCTACTATGAATATTGCATCTTATTTGTTACTTGACAAAAAATCCAATCACGGCCTTATTTCAGGGTATGATTTCGTACAATCTGAACCGAAAAATGGTAATCAAAATAAAAATGGATTTATACTGAAATTTGAGGAGTTTGAATCGAAAAAAGTCGAATGGAAAAGGAAATAATCGAATCGCGTTTTCGTGAATTACAATTGCACATTTGCAACGAACTCGAAAAAATTGATGGCTTTGGCAAATTCCAAGAAGATGCCTGGAATAGAACCGAAGGTGGTGGGGGATATACTCGAACTATCACCAATGGCAACATTCTTGAAAAAGGTGGAGTTGCATTCTCCGCAGTTCATGGAGATGTCTCAGATGCTATGCGCAGACAATTGGGTTTGGAGGGAGATTCTTTTTTTGCAACTGGTGTTTCTATCGTATTACATCCAAAACATCCACGACATCCGATTATTCACATGAATGTTCGGTATTTTGAACTTAATTCAGGGAAATACTGGTTCGGTGGAGGTATTGATCTTACTCCACATTACGTGATTACAGACGAAGCCATTCTTTTTCATCAAGGACTAAAACAGAAATGTGACGCGTTTCATACAGATTTTTACTTTAAATTCAAGCCGTGGGCAGATGAATACTTTTCCCTTCCACATCGCAAGGAAACACGCGGAATAGGTGGGATCTTTTTTGATCACCAAGATGCAAACAGCGGAATTTCAAAAGAAAAACTTTTTCAGTTTTGCTTAGAGTTGGGCGAATTGTTCCCCATTCTTTACAAACAACAAATTGATTTTAAAGTAGTTTCTGAACCAACCCCTCGTGAAAAACAGTGGCAACTGACGAGAAGAGGTCGTTACGTTGAATTTAACCTTCTCCACGATCGCGGAACCAAGTTCGGCATTTATTCCGGCGGGCGAACCGAATCTATTTTGATGAGTATGCCGCCTTTAGCCGAATGGACCTATAACTTGCAACTCGAAAAAGACTCGGAAGAACAACAAACACTCGATTATCTTAGTTCGTTTCACGACTGGTTGAAATAGATGCTTTGCACATTGAACAGAAGAACCAAAGCGCGAAATCAAAAAAAACAAGTGTTCCTCAAAAAAACACCTGGTGTTACTTTTTTTTCTGCTTCGGAAAAAAAGTAAGAGAAGAATTCACAATAACTCCAAATTCGGATCCCAAAAATGAATTTTAAAGTCAACGATCTGATCATTTTCAATACGAATGTTTTCTGCCTCCAATAATTCTTGCATACGATTTGGTGAACTGAAATGCATTTTACCTGTTAAAGCACCTACACGATTCACAACCCGATGCGCTGGCACATCCATTAAACGATGTGAGGCGTTCATAGCCCAACCAACCATTCTTGATGACTTTTTCGAGCCCAAGTATGCCGCAATTGATCCATAGCTTGTAACGCGACCCTCAGGAATTAATCGGACAATGGCATAAACTTGCTCAAAGAAATCATTATTTTTAGCGCTCAACGATGTAAACATAACACAAAAATAAGAAGTGATTTCATAGGAGAATAATTCTATTTTTTTTGGAAACAATTTGAGATTTCCGATGTTATTTGTAAATCAATGTCTTAATTTTGCAACTCATTTTTTACGATTTAGAATGATTCAAACTGATATCATCATCATCGGTGCCGGTCCCGTTGGTTTATTTACTGTTTTTGAGGCCGGACTTTTAAAGCTGAAATGTCATTTAATTGATTCCTTGCCTCAGGCGGGTGGACAGTGTTCAGAAATTTATCCCAAAAAACCGATTTATGACATTCCCGGTTTTCCCTCGATTTTAGCTGGAGAGTTAATTGATAACTTAATGGAGCAAGCAGCACCTTTCAAACCGGGTTTTACGCTTGGTGAAGCGGCTTTAGCCATTGATAAAACTGAAGAAGGGAAATTTATTGTCACAACGGTAAAAGGCACGAAACACGAAGCTCCAATTGTCATAATCGCTGGTGGATTGGGTGTTTTTGAACCAAGAAAACCACCTATTTCAAATATTACTGAATTCGAAGATAAGGGAGTAGAATACATCATTAAAGATCCAGAATTCTATCGAGGAAAAAGGTGTGTAATTGCTGGTGGAGGAGATTCCGCGCTAGATTGGTCTATCTTTTTAACTGAAAATAAAATTGCAAGTGAGGTTGTTTTAGTTCACCGCAACAGTTCCTTCCGAGGTCATCTAGACTCTGTTCAAAAAGTAATCGATTTAGCCGAAAAAGGTGAAATTCGTTTGGTTACAGAGGCAGAAGTTACTGGATTAGAAGGAAATGGGAAGCTTGAAAAAGCCATCGTAACTCATCAGAAATCTGGTGAAATTGAAATTGAAACAGATCACTTCATCCCTTTATTTGGTTTGAAACCAAGTTTGGGGCCAATTGCTGATTGGGGTCTTGAAATTGAAAAAAATGCAATCAAAGTGGATACCTTGGATTATTCTACCAATATTCCAGGAATCTATGCCGTTGGTGATGTTAATACATACGAAAACAAATTGAAGCTTATTCTATGTGGATTCCACGAAGGTACGTTAGCGGTTCAATCGGCTTTTGCTCGCATTCACCCAGAT
>JBILIY010000230.1:0-3485 GCA_044368815.1 Crocinitomicaceae bacterium | reverse complement strand
ACAGAACCACATCAATCCATCCGTAAGATTTGTTCCTTTACGAACTCGCTCAATTACAAGTCCGACCGTGTTTGCTCCGCGAATAGGAGAATGCGGAATATTACCCGGTAAAAGAAAAATATCTCCTTCTTTAATTTGAATGTCCCTGGCTTTACCATTTTCTTGAACACGAACCGTAATATCACCTTCAATTTGATAAAAAAGCTCCTCACTCTCATTAAAATGATAATCTTTTCGGGCGTTTGGACCACCTACAATCATTACAATAAAATCACCAGCTTCAACATATAAATTTTTATTGCTTACTGGAGGTTTTAACAAATCGCGATTTTCATCAATCCACGCTTTCAAATTAAAAGGAAGTAACATAATGGTATTATTTTGACTAAAGTTAAAAAGAAAAATTTTGTTTGATGTTCACTCGTTAGAATTTAGAATCATTCAATACATGTAAAAGTAAATCGATTTCCTCTTTCGTATTGTAACTATGAAAACATAAGCGAATTCGCTCCTCTCCTTTTGGTACAGTTGGAGAAAAAATAGGTTTTGTGTATATTCCTTGATTTATTAACTTTTCAGAAATTTCTACCACAGCTTCTTTTGAATCGAATTGAAAAACCTGAATTGGCGAATTGATTTCAGACTTGTTCGGAACGTTCAATTTAGATCTAAAATAGGTTAGATTATCGTGCAATTTTAGTTGTCGTTCACGAATATCCGCACGTTCTATTCTGTGCATAATTAATTGATAATCGGATGATGGTAATGCTGTCGTATAAATGAAGGGACGAGCAAAATTCACCAAATATGAAATTAATTCAGAAGAACCAAGAACCGCCGCACCGTGATATCCGAAAGCTTTTCCGAAAGTAACTATTCGTGCAAATACATCTTCGATAATCTCTCTCCCGTGAACAATTCCTCTTCCCTCCCAACCAAAAACACCAACTGCATGTGCTTCATCAACGATAAGGAAGGCAGCGTTCTTTCGGGAAACTTCAATGATTTTCCTCAAAGGTGCCATATCTCCATCCATCGAATAGAGACTTTCAACCACAATGTAAATCGTACCTGAAATTTTAGCAATTTGCTTTTCTAAATCGTCAGTATCATTGTGCTTAAATGAAATCGCCTTGGCATGTGACAAACGAATTCCGTCACGAATACTTGCATGAATCAGTTCATCGAACAAAATAAAATCGCCACGTTGCGGAACGCACGACATAATACCAAGATTTGCCGTATATCCACTGTTAAAAATAAGTGCGTTCTCAGATTCAAAGAATTGTGCTAAACTTTTTTCGGAAGCCAATGCTTCACTAGAATTTCCAGAAAGTAAGCGCGAACCAGTAGAGCCAGTATGTGAAACAAAATCAGAGGTTGATTCCTGAGATAAACCCAAATAATCGTTTGAAAAGAAATCAATTTCACCCTTCGGAAGAGTAAGTTGTCGAAAGCTATTTTCCTGTTTTCTTGACGCTAATTTTGAACGAAGTAACTCATTCATTATACTTGTGAGTCGACCGTTTTTATTTTTCTTGGCTCAAATCCATTTTCTATTGCTTGTGTTCGTGCTGACTCGAGTTCTTTTGCTCGCAGGGCTTCATTTCGTTTGCGGTCTTCAATCTTTTCATCTGGAAGAGAAACTGGTTGCTCCGAATCTTTGAATGGTTCCTTTGGAATCAAACCGAGAATATCAAACATTTCTTTATCCTCATTGAAATCGGGGTTTGGTGTCGTCAAAAGTTTATCTCCTGCGAAAATGGATCCTGCACCTGCTAGAAAACAAAGTGCTTGGGCTTCCATATTCATCTTAGTTCTTCCAGCAGAAAGCCTTACAATCGCTTGAGGAAAAACAATTCTAGTAGTGGCTACCATTCGAATCATCTCCCACTGTTCGATCGGTTTTTGATCTTCAAGTGGAGTTCCGTCAACTGCTACCAACGCATTTATTGGAATAGATTCAGGCGGATTCTCCATTTTCATATAACTCATTAACAATCCAACGCGATCTTCAACTGCTTCACCCATTCCGATAATTCCTCCCGAGCAAACAGTAATTCCGGCTTTACGTGCGTTTTCAATTGTATTCAATCGATCTTCGTATTCTCGTGTTGAAATAACATCTCCATAAAATTCAGGTGATGTATCCAAATTGTGATTGTAGGCGAAAAGTCCAGCGTTTTTAAGTCTTAGTGCTTGGTGCTCGTTCAACATTCCAAGGGTACAACAAACTTCCATTCCGAGGTTATTAACCTCTTGAACCATCTCAACAACATTGTCAAAATCACGGTTATCTCTTACTTCTCTCCATGCTGCTCCCATGCATAAACGAGATGATCCATTTGCTTTTGCATTTTTAGCTTGTTCAACAACAGACTCAACCGTCATCAATTTGTGCGCATCAACATCTGTATGATAACGAGCAGCCTGTGGACAATAACCACAGTCTTCAGGACAACCTCCCGTTTTTATACTTAAAAGGGATGACATCTGAACCTCTCTCGGATCGTGAAATTGCCTGTGAATCGAGGCAGCTTCAAATACTAATTCCAAAAGGGGTTTGTTGTACAACTCCAAAAGTTGCTCTTTGGTTTGATAAGTTGGATTGACTTTCATATTACAAATATAAGAAGAGTTCTAATTTATTTCAGAATTGCTAATTGCGAACGTTTAAATTGCGAATGGTTAGCATAGAATTGCTAGTTGCGAACATTTAAATTGCGAATGTTAGCTTAGAATTGCATATTGTCAACTTTTAGCTCGCAATTAATCCGTTCGCAATTAAAAGTTATTCCGACCGAAGTATCAAACAAGCTGCATAAGCTTTAACCGCCCTGCGTTCACCAAACGAATCTACTTTTTCGTGCGTAGTAGCTTTAATAGAAACTGCATCAATGTCTACTTCAAGAATTTGAGCTATTATCTCCTGCATTTCGGGGATGTGTGGGTTCAATTTAGGTTTCTCCAGTATGACTGTTGAATCGATGTTGATTACCTTATAACCTTTCTGATGAATTAATTTGACGACCTCAGTAAGAAGTATTTTCGAGTCGATTCCTTTGTATTGTGGGTCTGTATCTGAAAAATGATATCCAATATCTCGTAAATTGGCTGCTCCTAAAAGCGCATCGCAAATAGCGTGAAGCAAGACATCTGCATCAGAGTGACCAACAGCACCTAGATCGGATTCAACTTTTTTTCCGCCGATAAATAAAGGATAATCTTCCGCTAGTTGGTGAACATCGACTCCGTAACCGATACGTAACCCTAACATTATTCGCCTGTGTTATCCCCTTTAGCAGCAGATTGACCAAGTGTCAGGCGCAACGTGAATCGAAGTGTATTTGCTAAAGGACTTTGACGTCCACTCAAAGATGCTAAATAGGAGAAATCAATTGCAAACATATTGTATTTCAGAGTTGCTCCCAAGTTCAGAAACTTTCGATTTCCTTTATTCTCGTTCTCGTAGAAAACACCAGATC
>JBILIY010000010.1:0-11617 GCA_044368815.1 Crocinitomicaceae bacterium | reverse complement strand
CATTCCGAAATTCCGATATTGACGCATTTTTGTGTTGATTCCTTTTTGTTGGCCAATAAACATAACGCTTTTCCCGTCCACAAGTCCGAAACCGCCAACCATCGCTTTGTCATCTTTAACACTTCGGTCTCCGTGCAATTCAATGAAATTTCCTCCAGTAATCGCGTCGATGTAAGCCAACGTATATGGGCGATCTGGGTG
Organism: Crocinitomicaceae bacterium; assembly: GCA_044368815.1. Lineage (GTDB taxonomy): Bacteria > Bacteroidota > Bacteroidia > Flavobacteriales_D > Crocinitomicaceae > UBA952. The sequence goes on along the minus strand of JBILIY010000010.1, from coordinate 11,416 downwards.
ACGCGACAATTGAACACGTTGCCAAGGAGTCAAGTTGGAAAACACTTCTTTGGTTTTTTCCTTGAGTTTTTCTTCCAATTCAGCGATTTTGTCGGACATATCAACGTCTGTAGTTTCGCCAATTTCTTTGGTTTGTTGAATTTGTTCCTCCAACGCTTTTATCGGTTCTTCAAAATCAAGGTAAGTTGCCATAATTTCCAGTTTTTGCGAATTACAAATTTAACTTATTTCAACGAATTTTGAGGACCTCTATTTTATTTTTTAAACAAGATAAACCATTTTAAAATGATCTTCGAAATCTACTTTTTTGAAAAAGTAAGATGCAAGTTCATGGAAGTTCCTATTTTCGTAAAATGATTTCATTTCCACCTGCCAAGGTAAATTTAGGTCTCAACATTTTGTTCAAACGTGAAGATGGCTATCACGAAATCGAGACGTGCATGGTTCCGATTCCTTTTACCGATATTTTGGAAATTACTGAAGGGGATGAATTTGAGTTTCTACAAACGGGCTTGGCGATTCCTGGTAATTTAGATTCGAATCTGTGTGTTAAGGCATTTCAATTGCTGAAGCAAAAATTTGCAATTCCAAATGTTCGAATTCATCTTCGAAAACAAATACCAATGGGAGCTGGATTAGGTGGAGGATCAGCTGATTCAGCTTATGTTTTGAAACGATTGAATGAATTGTTTATTCTTAATATCTCGACTTCTGAATTAGAAGAAATGGCTGCTCATTTGGGTAGCGATTGTCCGTTTTTTATTCAAGACAAACCGCAAATAGCAAGGGGAAGGGGAGAGGCGTTGTCTGAAATTAATCTTGATATAAAAGGAAAATATTTGATTTTATTGAATCCAAGAATTCATGTTGGAACAAAAGAAGCATATGACGGTGTTCAGTCAAGAGCAGCTTCCAAACGTATTGAAGAAATTCTTTCAGGTTCAGTTGACACATGGCAAAGCGAATTATTAAATCAATTTGAACAAAGTATTTTCCCGAAATACCCGTTAATAAAGGAACTTAAAGATTCGTTAATTCAAATGGGTGCTGTATACGCTTCGATGTCAGGAAGCGGCTCAAGTGTTTTTGGGATTTATAATGAAAAACCAACTGAAATTCAACTGAAATTGAGGGAATTTTTGGTTTTTGAGGGGGAATTATAACACTAACTGATTTTTTAATATTCTTTGTGCAATTTCCCGAAAATCATCACAAAAATTTATTTCGTTATATTTATAATTAAATCTAAATCCATGTCACAAACTACCTGTCAAAAATGCGGGAATCCATTCGCAACTAGTTTTAAATGTTCCAACTGTGGTCAGTATCCAAAGAATGTTACATTGACCCCAGGTGAACAACGTTTTGGATTCAGAATAATCGGTTATATTGTCTTTATAGCATTGTTTTTTGGAATTATTAGTGCGCTAGGGTTTGATGCGGATAGCTTTGGAATAGTCTTTCTGATTGGTCTCGTTGTGATTATTTGGTCTTTTGTAAGCAAAAAAAATAGAAAGCGATAAATTATTTTTAGATTTCCATTTAAGATGTTAAAGTTTGAGCGCTATTCCGATTGATGCACGCCCAAGAATTTTATAATTTGAATCCATAGCTGTCTGCTGAGTTAGTTGGATTTTCCAATTTTTTGGACCAAAACATAGGCCAATACTCCCCGAAGGTAACACATTATAGGCATTTGAACCATAATCTGAAATAATAGTCCCACCAATTCCTATTGATAGCCATTCTCGAATAATTGAGGTGAATTCAGCATCATAATACTGTTTAGGTTGTAAAGAGGTTGAATCTATTGCTTTTGTTAGGAATCTATTGGTTTGATTCACGCGCAAAGTGAGACCAATAGAATTTCTACGGTATGAATCTCCGAAATTAAATCCAATCATAGTTTCAGCACCAAAACTAAAATAGTCTGAATTAAATTTCCCCAAACTAACCGGATTAATGCTTGGATAAAAGGTGTTTAATCCGATTTTAAATGTAAACGAATGAAACTCATCTGCATTGTATTTACTTCTTCGCACTGAGGTTCTACGGTCTGATAACATGTTGAATTCATCCTTAAGCTTGTTGTATTGAGCATCTTTTTGAATTTGCTGCTGTTGTAAATTATATACGTTATTGTTTAAGTTGGTTTTTGCTGCGTCTAATTGGTAGTAATTGCTTTTAAGTGTTGAAATTTCGCTATTTAAATTCGATATGATTCCCTCCTTTTCTGCGACCTCTGATTTCAATTGATTTACTTTATTCCTTAATTCTGAGATTTCAACTTGAGGGTCGTATGAATTGGTTGATAAACTATTGGCTGTGAATGGAGAAGCAGAACTTATACTGGGAACAACGATCGAAGAATAATCAGTTCCATATCTTCCGGTGAAATCAAGCACACAACAGTTTGAATTAGATTTATGAGTATTAATGGACGCCCCCAATGAATTATAGTTAGTGCTCAGGCAAATTTCCCGATGTCCCAATGAGCTAACCCCATCATCTATCAGAAGCTGTAAAATGATACGACGGCCCGAGGAATAGCCATAAGAACAACATTCTCCTGAATAACCACTTGTACAGTTAACTCTATTATGTCCTGTAGTACCTAATCGAGCTTTTTCGTTAGAGAAGCATTTGGCAAGTTGATACATTTCACTATTGAAAGTAATAGCACGAAGTGGACTCATACTCAATAATCGAGATTTTAGTCCTGATTCATACCAATTTAATGAGCCTGAATTATATCGATCTCCAAAATGATTTTTCAGTTCAATTCGAGCAAAATCACTTGGATACAAACGCACTAAGTTTAAATAAAGAAAAACATTTTTTTCCTCTTGGCTCAATCCTGGTGCATTGGCAGCGGTATTGGCAGCAACCAGCTGATAGTTTGTCCAACTTTGTCCATATGATACGCTCAAATAAAAAAGCGCATTAAAAAGAATAATTTTTTTCATGAATTTATAAAATTATTGATAAGATTTACATTAAAGAACTATTCTATCAAAAATATATTTTTTTGTAAGTTAATGGGAGAGAGTATAAAATGTTACATCTCGCAATTATTTCGTTTTTAACTTTCAAATCTTTTTACCCCAAAATTCTTAACTTTGAACATGCGCATATTTTTATTTCTGATAATCGTATTTCCTTTTCTTTCCATCTCACAGGGGACTTATCAACTGGCTGTTCTGAAATATAGTGGTGGAGGAGATTATTATGCGAATCCGACGGCGCTGCCTAACCTAATTTCATTTTGCAACAAGGAACTTGGAACCAATATTTCGAAAGACGTTCCCTATGTTGAAGTGGGAAGTAAAGATTTGTACCTCTATCCAATGATTCATATGACAGGGCACGGAAATGTTGTTTTTTCGAGAGCTGAGGCGGAAAATCTGAGAAACTACCTTCTGTCTGGTGGTTTTTTACACATCGATGACAACTACGGAATGGACGAATTTATTCGTGTTGAATTGAAAAAAGTCTTTCCAACTAACCAATTGGTGGAATTGCCGTCAAATCATTCGATTTTTAATCAAAAATATAAATTCAATGGTCTTCCGAAAATTCACGAGCACGACGGAAAACGCCCGCAAGCATTTGGGATTATTGAAAATGGACGTTTACTCTGTTTGTATACCTATGAAACGGATTTAAGTGATGGTTGGGAAGATCCGCAAGTGCATAATGATCCATCAGACAAGCGTAGACAGGCGTTACAAATGGGAGCGAACATTTTGATGTACGCATTTATGAAGTGAGTTCAATTTCTTTTTTAACCTATTTAGAACGAATTCATCTTATCTTTGGCAGTGATTGAATTAAATCCACTTGAAAGAAAATCTTAGTATTAATCATAAACAGCAAACTCGGTTTCACGGACTTGATATTCTGCGTGGAATCGCCATTCTTTTTGTGATGATTGGTCACACGACTTTATTAATTCCAAAACCTTGGAAATCTTGGTATCAACTTATTCAATTAGATGGAGTAGCGTTTTTCTTTGTACTTAGTGGATTTTTAATTGGTGGGATTTTGCTAAGACAAATGGAAAAAGAACCGTTTACATTCAAGAATGCTAAAGACTTCTTGATTCGTCGGTGGTTTAGAACCCTACCAAATTACTTCGTTGTTCTGATTTTTTTAGTCGTTTTTAGCTATTTTTTTGACGCGGTAAAATACAAAGGCTTTGATTGGACTTATTTCTTTTTCATGCAAAATATGAATCAAGGAACACGAGGTTTTTTCGGTGAATCATGGAGTTTGGCCGTTGAAGAATATTTCTATTTGTTCTTGGCGAGTGTTGTTTTTCTTCTTTCGAATTGGTTCAAAGGTAAATTAGTGCTTGTGTTCAATAGCATTATCATTTTCACCATTTTATCAGTTCTAGGCTTGCGAATTTATTTGTTTTTCAATTCTGAACTTTTTGTGAAAGACATTCCCTTCTTCACCTTTTGTCGCTTCGATTCCATCATGGTTGGTGTTCTTGGTGCTTGGTTATTTGTTAGTCGACCGAAAATGAATTTACTTTGGTCTTGGATTATGCTAATTTTAGGTGTTGGAATTCTAATCTTGCTCAAACTGACCGCTTTTTTATCGGATTACTTGGCTATCGTTTATTTTCCATTTTTTCGATCTCTAGCGGTTTTGATGATGTTTCCCCTCTTGCTCATTTGGCAAAACAAGGGTACGCTTGTTGAACGCTTTTTGGTTTTCACGGGAAAGATTTCTTATTCACTTTATCTGATAAATCTATGTGTGGTCATGTATATCGTAATTGAATTCGTAATCAACAATACCTGGGAGAAAACCAATTTTGAAACGGTTATTTGGTATTGGCTCATTCCAGTTTATTGGTTGGTCAGTTATCTTTTGGCGACCATTCTTTATTACACAATCGAAATTCCCTCTTTGAAATTAAGAGATAAGATCGTTCCGAATTAAGCTTTTTCAAAAAGAATTTGCCTACTTCGACAAGTGCATATTTCGCTCCGAATAAACCTTCGTGAAGAAAGGATCTTTCAAGTTTTTAATGAAACGAATGGCTTCACCAGTTGATTTCATTTCTGGTCCAAGTTCTTTTTTGACATCCGGGAACTTTTCATATGAGAAAACTGGAATCTTAATCGCATAACCTTCTTTACGAGGATTGAAGTTGAAATCGGTTACCTTGTTTACCCCCAACATGACTTTAGTAGCATAATTTACATAAGGCTCATCATATGCTTTCGCAATAAAAGGAACGGTTCGTGAAGCACGTGGATTCGCTTCAATTACATAAACTTTGTCGTCTTTTATTGCGAATTGAATATTTAACAAACCGACAGTTCTCAATTCAATAGCAATTTTTTTGGTAATGTCTTCGATTTGTGTCATTACGAAATCACCTAAATTGTATGGAGGTAAAACTGCGTAGGAATCACCAGAGTGAATTCCGGCAGGCTCGATGTGTTGCATAATTCCAATGATGTAAACATTTTTACCATCAGAAATTGCATCCGCTTCTGCTTCAATCGCCCCACCAATAAAGTGATCCAGCAAAATTTGATTACTTCCCATTTCATTGATGATGTCAACCACGTGGTGCTCCAATTCTTCCTTGTTGATGACGATTTTCATTTTCTGACCACCAAGAACGTAGGATGGCCTAACCAGTAACGGGAATCCCAACTCATCAGCCAATTGCAAAGCTTGTTCAGCGCTTTCAACCACACCATATTTAGGGAACGGGATGTTGTTTTTCTCCAACAACTTCGAAAAACGTCCGCGATCTTCCGCTAAGTCCAAAGCATCGAAACTTGTCCCAATGATTTTTATGCCATATCGATTGAGTTTCTCCGCTAGCTTTAATGCCGTTTGTCCTCCCAACTGAACGATAACACCTTCTGGCTTTTCGTGCTGGATAATGTCGTAAATGTGTTCCCAGAAAACAGGCTCGAAATATAATTTATCCGCCGTATCGAAATCAGTTGAAACAGTTTCCGGGTTGCAATTGATCATAATCGTTTCGTAGCCGCATTCTTTTGCTGCCAAAACGCCATGAACACACGAATAATCAAATTCAATTCCTTGTCCAATTCGATTAGGACCTGAACCTAAGACAATGATTTTCTTTTTATCTGAAACGACACTTTCGTTTTCATATTCAAATGTAGAGTAATAATAGGGTGTTTGTGCTTCAAATTCTGCCGCGCAGGTGTCAACGAGTTTGTAGACGCGCTTAATTTCGAATTCCGAGCGCTTGTTATATACTTCGGATTCCAAACATCTCAATAAATGAGCGATTTGACGATCGGCATATCCTTTTTGCTTGGCTTCAAAAAATAATTCTTTCGGAAGATTTTCAATGTGATACTTTTCAATCTTACGTTCCAGTTTTATGAGGTCTTCGATCTGTTTTAAGAACCAAATGTCAATTTTCGTTTTTTCAACGATTGTTTTGAATGGAATTCCAAGTTTTATGGCATCATAAATATGGAAAAGTCGGTTCCAACTCGGGTGACTTAATGAATGTAAAATTTCATTTTGATTGGTCAATTCACGACCATCTGCCCCAAGTCCATTTCGATTAATCTCCAAGGATTGACAAGCTTTTTGAAGTGCTTCTTGAAAAGAACGTCCAATTCCCATTACTTCTCCAACGGACTTCATCTGTAAACCAAGCTCACGATTTGTTCCTGGAAACTTATTGAAGTTCCAACGTGGAATTTTAACAATTACATAGTCTAATGTTGGTTCAAATAGTGCGGAAGTCGTTTTTGTTATTTGATTTTTCAATTCATCCAAATGATAGCCAATTGCCAATTTAGAAGCGATTTTTGCAATTGGATAACCTGTAGCTTTTGATGCCAAAGCGGAAGAACGGGAGACACGCGGATTAATTTCAATCGCAATAATGTCCTCATTTTCATCCGGTGAAACTGCAAACTGAACGTTACAACCGCCTGCGAAATTTCCAATTGAGCGCATCATTTTAATTGCCATGTCACGCATTCTTTGGAAAGTCGTGTCAGACAATGTCATCGCAGGAGCTACCGTAATCGAATCACCCGTGTGAATTCCCATCGGATCAAAATTCTCAATCGAACAGATGATTACAACATTATCGTTCGCGTCGCGAAGTAATTCCAACTCATATTCTTTCCAGCCAATTAACGCTTTATCGATCATTACCTCGTGAATGGGAGATAATTGTAAACCTCTCTCTAAAAGATTGTCGAATTCTTTCGGTTCATATAAAATTGATGCCCCCGAACCGCCAAGGGTGTATGACGGACGAATGCAAAGTGGAAAACCAAATTCTTGAGCAATTTCTTTACCCTCCAAAAATGATTTTGCCGTTTTTTGAGGTGCCATCGGAACACCAATTTTAATCATCAGATCTCGGAATGCTTCACGATTCTCAGTAATTTCAATGGCATTAATGTCCACTCCAATGATTTTTACACCGTGTTCTTCCCAAATCCCCATTTCATCGCACTTGATGCATAGGTTCAAAGCAGTTTGCCCTCCCATTGTTGGTAATACAGCATCAATTTTGTGATTCTTTAATATTTCAATGATGCTTTCTGGCTCCAAAGGTTGCAAGTAAATATTGTCTGCAACCACTTTATCTGTCATAATGGTCGCAGGATTGGAGTTGATTAACGTTACTTCAATTCCTTCTTCTCGCAATGATCGAGCGGCTTGAGAACCGGAATAATCAAACTCACAAGCTTGACCAATAACAATCGGTCCACTTCCGATGATCAGAATGGATTTGATGGATGAATCTTTTGGCATAGGGATTTCAATTTACATTTTTTTCTAAGCGTTCGTTCGCTGCAAATTGAGCGCAAATTTAACCGATTCAAAATTAAATGAAATGAGAAACTTGAATTGTTTTTTAACAAAAATGAAATCGTTGTTAATAATGATTAGTCTCTAGTACGTTTCGATTAAAATTTCATCAACGCTATTTCAACATTCAAGCGATGATAATTATATCTTCTCTCAAAAAATAGGTTTCATTCATTCTTTAAATTTGTTTGAATTGGCTTATGAAATTAGAACGCGCATATACTTTAAAAGAGATTTCCGAAATTGTTCAATGCACTTTTGTCGGAAGTGAAAATCACGAAATTACGGGCATTAATGAAATTCACATGGTGCAAAATGGCGATATCGTTTTTGTGGATCATCCAAAGTATTATGAAAAAGCGCTTCATTCAGCAGCAACTACAATTATTATAAACAAGGAAGTAGATTGTCCATCAGGGAAAGCCTTGATTTTGAGTGACAAACCGTTCGATATTTTCAATAAATTGACGAATTATTTTTGTCCATTGCAATCACCTCATTCACAAGAAAATCAATTTATTCATCCTTCTGCTCAGATTTATCCGAACGTTTTCATTGGTAACAACGTGAAGATTGGCAAAAACACACGCATATATCCAGGTGTTTGCATTATGGACAATACAATTATTGGAGACGATGTAATCATTGGTGCAAATACGGTAATCGGTCATTTTGCATTTTATTACAAGAAAAAGGAGGATGGATACGACCGCCTTCACACGTGTGGTGGAGTTGAAATCGAGTCAAACGTGGAAATTGGAGCACTTTGCACAATAGATGCTGGTGTAACGGGAATTACGAGAATTGGCAAAGGAACAAAACTTGATGACCAAGTTCATATCGGTCACGACACGGTAATTGGTGAAGATTGCTTGATGGCTTCTGGTGTTGGAATTGCAGGCTGCGTGAAAATTGAAAATAAAGTGATTCTTTGGGGGCAAGTTGGTTGCGCAAGTGATGTCGTAATTGGTGAAGGTGCAGTTGTTTATGCGCAATCAGGAATTTCAAGGGATTTGGAGGCTGGAAAAACCTATTTTGGAAGTCCGTGCATAGAAGCGAAAGATAAATTCAAAGAAATGGCAGCCATTCGTCAGCTTCCCGAATTATTAAAAAAATTCTGAAAATGCGTTTTTTGAATAGCAGAGATATTGATTACCAGCTTGACTTGAAAGATACTAAGCTTCATTCTTTGCTTGAAATAACGAATGCGATCAATTCGAATTATCCGGTTGAGCAATTGCTAAAAATCTACAGTTTCATTTTGAAGGAGCAATTGAATTTCACCAAATTTATTTTGCTTCATTCACACGAGGAATGGAATTGTCTTTTGAAAATTGGGTTTAAGGGAAAAACGGATTTATCAATTATTGAATCGGAGTTTAAACGTTTCAAGGAAATAACATTGGTTGAATCTTCGAATTCGCCAATACTGAAAGAATTTCAAGCGGTTATTCCTGTCTTTCATTTGGATAAACCTTTAGCTTATCTATTGATTTCAACCAATTTAAAAATTGAAAACCTTGAGCCGAGCCATTTTTCGTTCGCGCAAACATTGACGAACATCATTTCGGTGGCCGTTGAGAATAAACGGTTGGTTAAGCAAGACATAATCAAACAACGTATCTCCAAAGAACTGGAGGTCGCTTCGGAAATGCAAAAATTGTTGTTTCCTTCCGAGTTACCGTCCAATCGTAAAATGGATCTTTCAGCGAGGTATGTGCCTCGACATGCGATAGGAGGAGATTATTATGACTTTATTCCCTTGGGCGATGATGAATACATGCTTTGCATTGCAGATGTTTCAGGCAAAGGGATTTCTGCTGCCTTGTTGATGGCGAATTTTCAAGCTACCATCCGAACCTTGTTCAAGTATCAGCGATTTGAATTACCTTTTTTATTGGAGGAGCTTAATGCCAAAGTGATGAAGAGCACACAAGGAGAGAAGTTTATTACTTTTTTCATAGCTCATTACAATGCTCACACACGTAAAATGAAGTATGTGAATGCCGGGCACAATCACCCGATTATCTTGAACGGTCGAAAAGCGACGATGCTCAAGGATGGCTGCATCGGTTTGGGTATGTTGGATGAACTGCCCTATGTGAATGTTGGAAAAATGGAATTAAAACCAAATACAACATTTGTTCTATACACAGATGGAGTTGTGGAGCTAGAAAATTCCGAAGGTGAACAGTTTGGAATTGAACGCTTGATCAAAAACATTCAAGCCTATTCTCCGCTAAAAATGGAAGATATGAACAACATCATTTTTTCCAAGTTAGATGATTGGCGTGGTGATTTAAATTTTGTGGATGACACCGCGATTTTCAGTTGCAAGTTTTTTTAACTTTTAACGAATAATATACATCTTCCCAAGTCCCTTATGGAAGTATGAATCAGCTCCAGATTCCAACCGTTTGATTTCTTGTCCGTTTATTTTTGCCTTCACGCGATACAGGTAGACACCATTTGCTAACGGATCGCCGAAAGCATCTTTTCCATCCCAAGCAAATTCAGTAATATTTCTTCCTATTTGAATTGGGCCGAGTTCACTTTCGTTGAGTTCACGCACAACTTTACCGCTTATCGTCATTATTTGAATCTGCAGATCATCTGGAACTTCGTCTCCTGTTAAAGTGAAGACAAACCTCGTACTCGTTGAAAATGGATTTGGATAATTCATCATTTGCGTAATCATCGATTCGTGAATCACTTCAAAATTGATTTTATACTCCAAATCACCGGATAAATTCCCTGATTTGTCCATCCCTTGAACAAGAAGTGAATACATTCCTGATTTTTCGAAGTAAGTTGGATAATTAATTTTAAACCGCTTATTTTGAGAGCTTGCCGGAATCCATTCCATGATTGTATTGCCTGAAGCATCTATAAAAGGAATTCGTTTTTGATTGCCATCTGGATCAGTCAAATAAATCCCAAACAAGGAAGTGTCTGCATCTGAATCCATAATTAAATAAGGATTTTCATCTTTCAATGAAATCAGGATTTCAGTGGTTGGCGATATGATATCTTCGTTCAAAATATGTCTTCCATTAAACGTGACATCCAACAATGGATTAATAGATTCTTCTACGACAGTAAATGGGAATTGAATAATATTATTTAAATGAGATAACTCGGGCTGATCCAAAATTGTTAGGCTGGCATCAACGTATGGGTTAACTTCCATACAAAACCAATTATTTCCAACTAAATCTTTTGTACTGAAAGAAATCGTATCCTTCAGAATACCTCCAACCAAAAGAGAATCTTGTCTGGGATAATTTAGATAATGTCTGACTTGATTACGATCGATTATATAGTATTTCACAAGCAACGAATCCATGTTTTCGGAACTTATGTTCCTAACATCAATAGCAAAGTTACCCGTTTGACCTTCCTGCAACGTATCATTTTGTGGCAACCAGACATAGCCGTTTGTAGCGTCAATTGCAGCCTCTGGGACCTGATCGTAGAGAACTTGCCAATATTTTAACTGAGTAGGTGTCAAATTAATTGTGTCCAAATATTTTGCGACTAGTTTAATATATGGAAACGAATCAACCGG
>JBILIY010000229.1:0-3502 GCA_044368815.1 Crocinitomicaceae bacterium | reverse complement strand
ATAATAACATGAAATGGAAAATAAGGCTACACCAATAAAATAGGCAATTTTAAAACCTAAACTTTCACGTTTTCCATAAATCCAATTTAGAAACAGAAAGGAAGGGAAAATTACAACAAACTGTTTCAATGAAACGATTATTTCCTTTGCATAAATTTTTAGTAAAGTGAAGATTGAATAAGAACTGGCATCAGAACTCATCGATTTTTTAACCAAACTGAAATTTTGATAAAATTGGTCCAAAATAGAAAATTTCCAGAGCATGAAATTGAAAATTATCAAACCAAGAAATAAACCAGAAATAAGATAAAAGAGTCTTTCCGTAAAAAATCGAACGAATGAACGACTTTCCCTCTTTGATTGAAAGTACAAAAATACACTATAAATAGGAATCAAAAACACGTTAGGAAGCCGAGAAAAAATCGCGAAAATGATAACAAAGCCGCAAAGAAATAGATTCAATTTTTCATATCGATTAGCAGTTAGAAAAGCCAAGGACGCTAAAATCAAACTCCAGGACATGATATCTTTATTAAATGTGAAAGATATGCAACGAATAAAAATGAGTTCGGCAATGAGTAGTGAAAACAATAATAAATTTTTGTTGTTCGCGTATTTTTTTAATGGTTGATAAGCCAAAAATATCGACAAATAGGTCATTAATACGAAGAGGACCTTAAGGCCTATCATTTCAAAGCCTGGAAATAAACGCATCCAATTGTATCCTAGAAAATTTGTTACAATTGTTTCACTTAAAAAAGTTCCTTGATCAATCGCTTTTGAAAAATTATCATAATTATATGCCAAATATCCTGAGTCCGTGAGATCACCGCATTGCCAAAATAAAAATAGTGGATACAAAATGATCGTAACAACGATGATTGACGTAAAAAATGTTTTTTCAAAAGTCATTCGATTTTCATAAAATTAACAGAACGACAAAATTGTTCTTGAAATGTGGTCAATTTGTTCCTCACTCAATTCATAATAGAAAGGTAGTCTTACAATTGTATCTCCAAATTTTTCAGCATTTGGCAATGAGGTCCTTGAATTTGACTTTAAATAGAAATCACTCAAGTGTAATGGTAAATAATGAAAAACGGCTTGAATTTTATTCGCTTTTAAAAAAGAAATGAATTCACTCCTTTGTTTATCATCTTTACAACATAAATAAAACATATGAGCGTTATTATCTGTATATTCTGGAGGCTTCATAAGCTTTATATCATCTTTCAATTTTCCATTTAAACTTTGATGATAAAAATCCCATATTTCCTTTCTTCTAGCTTGAATTTTACCCAAATTTTCAAGCTGTGCGAATAAAAAAGCTGCAATCAATTCAGAAGGGAGAAATGAGCTTCCTACATCAACCCAAGAATATTTATCTACTTCACCTCTAAAAAATTTTGATCGATTGGTACCTTTTTCACGAATAATTTCCGCTCGTTCAAAATATTCCTCATTATTAATTACTAGCATTCCTCCTTCACCACTGATGATATTTTTAGTTTCATGAAAGGAAAATGTGGCGAAATCCCCAACACTTCCCAAAGGATAAGTTTTTCCATTCACACTATAAAAAGAGGAATCAATAGCCTGAGCTGCATCTTCAACAAGCGCGACACCGTACTTTATCGAAAGGGATTTTAGGTAATCTAGATTACAGGCCATACCAGCATAGTGAACTACAATAATCGCTTTGGTTTTGTCAGTAATAGCAGATTCAATCTGATTTTCATCGATGTTGGGATTTTCGATATGACTATCAATAAATCGAATTGTCGCACCTCTTAAAGCAAATGCATTTACAGTACTTACAAATGTGTAACTAGGTGCGAGTATTTCATCACCGGGCTGAATATCCAATAAAATTGAAACCATTTCCAAGGCATCTGTGCAAGATGTAGTCAACAAGCATTTAGAAAAACCATATTTACTTTTAAAAAAGTTATGGCATAAATTAGTAAAATAACCATCCCCAGATATCTTCCCTATATCTATGGCCTCCCGCATGTAATTCAGTTCATTGCCTGAATAGTATGGCTTGTTGAAAGGTATATTTTTCATACTACCTCTTGAAATGAAGATTTATTTATCCGTCCCTTTACATTCTTTATATCGATGTGATAACGTGGTCGATTTTTAGATTCCAAAAAGATTCGACCCAAATATTCGCCAATAATTCCCATAAAAATAAAGTTCATTCCAAATAAAAACAAGATCAACGTGGTTGTGGACGTCCAACCCGGAACAACTCTTCCATATATTTTTTCAAAAATTAAATAAATGGCGAAAATGAAACTGAGAAATGCAATAATGACACCTGAATAAATGGCCAACCTAATTGGTAGCATTGAATAAGAAAAGATGCGATCCAAGGCGATAGCAATCATTTTTTGAATGCTATAACCTGATTTGCCAGCATAACGCGGATCTCTTTCCAGGTCAACTGGAATATAATTAAACCCAATCCAATACATCAAACTTAGAGGAGGGGCCGTTTTTTCTTGATATTTTGAACATTCGACTAAAACTTCTCGTTTCACTACTCGAAAGACTCCTAGGTTTTCATGATGTTTAATTCCTGTAATTTTCAAGGTAAGTCGATTGAAGAACTTGGAAGCCATTTTTTTCATGAATGAATCTTTACGAATGACCCATCGTGATATTGCCATATAAGTTCCTTCATTTGAAAGTAGCGAATTTATCAAAACAGGAATATCCTCAGGTCGATCTTGGAGATCTGAATCCATAATGACAATTAAATCTCCTCGACAATTATCAAATCCTGCTGATATAGCATTTTGTTGACCCACGTTTTTATGTAAACGAATTAACTGATGATTTTCAAATAATTGAGCGAATTCGTTAAGTTTCAACCATGTGGTATCTTTACTGAAATCATCAATAAAAACAACTTCAAATGATTCAAAATTTGATTTTAGTACCGTGTTAAGCCGAGAACATAATTCTTCGACTACTTCCTGATCGTTATAAAAAGGTACAATTACTGAAATAGGAATATGTGTTATATCGTTAACCATTTAAATAATTTGCTTTTCGGTAAAATTTAGCAGGATTTCCCAGCCATAATTCACCAGAAGGTAAATTTTTGGTCAATACTGCTCCCATTCCCAACATTGAGTTTTCTCCAACAATCGTATATTCGCGCAAACACGATTTTAATCCAAACGAGGCTCCGTCACCTATATGATTGCACGAGCCAATGCTGACACCTGCGGAAATAGAAACGTGATCTCCAATTATGTTGTCATGCCCAATCGTTGAACCAGGTCGGACAATACAATTTAAACCAAGATTAGTGTTTGAGGTAATTGAAACATTCGGCATAATAAAAACACCAGGTGCCAAAATACAACTAGGTGCAATATATGCTGTTGGATGAATGAACGTAATTAATCGATCAATTGGAATATTTGATTGGTGAAATAAATTTATTCGATTTGGCTGATCGTCAAATTTATAAATTGAATACACAAAA
>JBILIY010000228.1:0-3511 GCA_044368815.1 Crocinitomicaceae bacterium | reverse complement strand
GACCTGGACAGTCAACGTGTGCATAGTGACGATTTACGGTTTCATACTCGATGTGAGATGTATTGATTGTTATACCTCGTTCTTTTTCTTCCGGAGCGTTGTCAATTGAAGAGAAATCACGTACAGCAGCCAAACCTTTACTAGCTAAAACGCTAGAGATAGCAGCTGTTAAAGTAGTTTTACCGTGGTCAACGTGTCCAATAGTTCCAATGTTCACGTGCGGTTTGGATCGGTCAAAATTTTCCTTAGCCATTTTTCTATTTGTTACTTAGTTAATAATTTACTTTTATAATTTACCTTTAAACAGGTTAAATCCATTTCTCTTCGAGCCAATGACGAGATTTGAACTCGTGACCTCTTCCTTACCAAGGAAGCGCTCTACCCCTGAGCTACACCGGCCTGCAGTATTTTGAGCGGGAGACGAGATTCGAACTCGCGACGTTCAGCTTGGAAGGCTGACGCTCTACCAACTGAGCTACTCCCGCTTATTATACGATGACTTGTGGGGATGGATGGACTCGAACCAACGATACCAAAAGGTGACAGATTTACAGTCTGCTGCAATAGCCACTATGCGACATCCCCAACATTATGAGCCGATGGAGGGATTCGAACCCCCGACCAGCTGATTACAAATCAGCTGCTCTGGCCAACTGAGCTACATCGGCAATTGTTGGTAAACAGTAAAGAAAAGAACTTTATTTTTCTCCCCAAATTTAGTTTTGGGATTGCAAATTTACAAAACTTTTTTTGACTGCAAAGATTTTTTTTAAAAAATATCCCTTTAACTGAAAATATTTTATTTGTTAAGTCAAAAATCAATGCTATTTCATCTAATCAAAAAGGATTCATTCAAAAATCTGTAACAACAAAAAGTTAATTTTGTCGTTAAATAAAAATGAAAAGAGTAATTGTATCTGTATCGAACGACTTGGTTACCGATAATCGAGTCAATCGGACATGCTCAATATTAAATGAAATGGGATTTGATGTTTTACTCGTTGGTAGATTAAGAAAAAGAAGTTTGTCGCTCGATTTCAGAAACTACAAGACTAAAAGGATTAAACTCATTTTTGATAATGGGCCTCTCTTCTATGCTGAACTGAATATTCGACTTTTTCTCTTTTTAGTTATAAAAAAAGTAGATATTCTTTACTCAAATGACCTCGACACGTTGCCTGCAAATTTTTTTGCATCAAAACTCAAACCCAAATTAAAGTTAATTTATGATACGCACGAACTTTTTACAGAGGTGCCAGAATTGGAAAACAATAAGTTCGCAAAAAATACTTGGCTCAGGATCGAACGATTTATTTTTCCAAAACTTCAATATATAATAACTGTTAATGAATCAATTGCCAAAATTTATAAAACGATATATGGCAAATCAATTCTTGTTATTCGAAATGTACCTGAAAAATATGAAAATAGAATTCCACTTTCAAAATCGAAATTAGGTTTGCCTGAAGGGAAATTCATCTTAATCATGCAGGGTTCTGGTTTAAATGTAGATAGAGGGATTGAAGAGGCTGTTTTATCAATGCAATTTATAGACAATGCTTTATTAATTCTTGTGGGAAGCGGGGACGTAATACCTAAAGTAAAAGAACTAGTAGCAAAGAACCAACTTAATGAAAAAGTCATGTTTTTTGACAAAAGACCATACCTTGAAATGATGCAATTGACTTCCAATGCACATATTGGTTTAACACTTGACAAACCATTGAGCGACAATTATAAATTTTCATTACCAAACAAACTATTCGATTACATTCAGGCTGGGATTCCAGTTTTGAGTTCCCAACTTGTTGAACTGAAAAAAATAATTGATAATTATGAAATTGGTTGTTTCGTAGAAAACATTTCACCCGAGGAAATTGCGAGGAAAATAAATTTCCTAATTGAAAATCCGGACAAACTAAACCAATATAAATCCAATTGTGTAAGAGCTGCTGAAATTGAAAATTGGGAGAATGAAAAAATGAAATTAATAAGATTTGTCAAGGATTTGGAAATTACAAAGAGCTATTAAAATAAGTACTTGACTGTCTATAATTGATTGTATTAGTTTTTGAATAACTTTAATGGGAACGGTAGTTTATTCCATCTAGCAAAATAATATTCGAAATCAGTTGCTCCAAATCCTCTGAAAAATCTAGCTATTCCTGGATGATCGCTTCCTTCAAAATCTAATATTAATTCCTGATTTGCATGAGATTCAATTATATAATCAAAAAGCCTATATAATCCCAAAGATGAAACACTTACTTCAGATTTTATTGATGCCCCCAAAATGTAATATAATACTTCATTATAATTAACCATAAAAATGGATGCTATTAATCTACCGTTTTCGAATGCGTTGTATATTAATATTTGTTTTTTTATTCGTTCGCATTTTTCTATTTTGTTCAAATTAGAAACAATCTTGTCCAATTGTTTTTTCTGAAATACTGTATTCTTTTCAGATTTAAATATTGAAATCAAACCTTTGAAATCACTTCCTTTATAAACTTCAATTTTACTAGCTTTTTTACAATTTCTAATGTGATTTTTAGCATATTTTCTCTTTATTTCATCATATACACAATTCAAATTGAGAATGTAATTCCTTCTTTCTCTAGAATAACAACTTTCACTTAAATCTTCATTTATCCTTTCAGAAACAGAAATTTCACCAAATCGCAATGTATTGAATAATGTATTCATTATTGGGGTTACTCCGAGTTTTGAACCAATAAAATTTAGTTTCTGTATAAAAGGTGGCATGTAAGCGTAACTCACTCCGAATTTAGACCTGTAAGGAACAAAAAAAACTGTTTCAAAATCACGGTAAATAAATATTTTAACCTTGTCACTTGACAACATTGCAATGTACCAAAGTTGCTCGGATAAGGATAGATCTTCAGTCAGACAATCTAATTGCTTAATTTCATTTTTCGTCAAGCTATTATAATCTGATACCTTTACTTTTGACATACTAAAAATTAGGCTTCTTTAAAACAAAAAATAACTTGTATAAATCAAACATTGGAAGGACAAAAATACCTTTTGCTAAAAAAAATGTATTAATCGGATGAATAATTGATATTAAAATATAGAGAAACCTTCGAATCTTTAATCTTTCAATCAGAAAATAAATTCGACTTAATTTACTTGATTCCATAAATTGCTTATCGAAATCTACAATTTGCAAAACATGCTTTAAATTCCGAACCCCTTCTTTCGTTTTCTCAAGAAAAGTGACATTATCGTCTAGATTAAAATTCAAAACGGGATTATCTATATGATCAATTTCAACATGAGACTTTTTTAACTCAAAACCGAAAAGTGAATCTTCGTGGCAATAGCCTTTAATTTCCTCGTTAAACTTGATTCGTTCAAAAATTTCACGATGAATGATAAAATTATTGGTCTTGAATCCTAAGTTTGGATTTTGCTTTCGCTCTTCTAAGGACTTACTTTCCCGAATAGTGCTGTATTTCCAACGAAGGTAATGCGATCTAGTCGG
>JBILIY010000263.1:0-3219 GCA_044368815.1 Crocinitomicaceae bacterium | reverse complement strand
ATGTCAGAAATAGCTGTCTCATTGTTTTACTCATTGACGATAATAATTTGTGTACAGTTGCATTCAAAATTAAACAATTTAGTTTAACCTAAATGAGACGTGTAACTTATGTATGAATGCTATGAAAAATAGGCTAACTTTGCATATTATTTAATTTATGACTTCAACGGTAACATATCTTGGCGATTTAAGAACATCCAGCTTTCATTTGAGTTCAGGAAACACCATTATTACGGATGCGCCCATGGATAACTTTGGAAAAGGAGAAGCATTTTCACCCACGGACTTGGTTGCTACTTCTTTAGCCTCTTGTATGTTGACTATTGTTGGAATTTATTGTCAAAATCACGAAATTGAATTCAAAAGTGGTTTGGTTGAAGTAGAGAAAATTATGGCTGCATCACCACGTAAAATCGAAAAAATTCGTTTGAACATCGATTTAAATGGTAATAATTGGGATCAAGAAACAAGAAAGAAAGTAATTGCAGCAGGCAAAGCTTGTCCTGTGGCAAAAACGCTAGATGGAAATGTGGAGATGGAATTTAATTTTATATGATGGAAAGAAAACAAAGCTATACGCGAAAAGAACGAACTGATTTAATTTTTGGGGTTCATGCAGTAATTGAAGCCTTAAAAGCTGAGCGTTCAATTAATAAAATACTTATCCAAAAAGGAATTCAAAAAGAAACCTTTAATGAATTAAGAGATGCCCTCAAAGGACAGCAATTCCAATTACAATTTGTTCCGAATCAAAAATTGGATTCTTTAACTTCCGGTAATCACCAAGGCGTAATTGCATTCGTAACACCGATTGAATATCAAGAAATTGAAACGTTGGTAGATCAAATGCTTGAAGAAGGCAAAAAACCAACCATACTTGTATTAGATCGAATTACAGATGTTAGAAACTTTGGGGCTATCGCTAGAACTGCAGAATGCGAGGGAGTAGACGCAATTTTGATCCCTTCGAAAGGATCGGCTTTGGTTACTTCTGACGCAATGAAAGCTTCAGCAGGAGCGCTCAATCGAATTCCTGTTTGTAAAACAGATGATTTAAAAAACAGTTTATTTTATTTACAACAAAGTGGCTTAAGACTTATCGCATGTACTGAAAAATCGGCAACACCTCTTTATCAAGTGAATTTGCGTGGATCAGTTGCAGTAATAATGGGATCGGAGGAAAATGGAATTACTCAGGATTTAATTAATATGTCCGATATCAAAGCCAAGATTCCCATGCGCGGCGAGATTTCTTCTTTAAATGTTGGTGTAGCCACAGGAATGGTATTATACGAAAAATTACGCCAAGAACTATACAGTTAATTATCGAAGCAATTGAATCGCAAGCGATGGAACTTCGGATAAATCTTTGATTTTAAATTCGAAATTGGTCTGCTCCTTTTCAAAAGGATCAAACAACAAGGCTTGCATTCCAGATTGAATAGCCCCGTTAATGTCAGCGTGATAATCATCGCCAATCATCAGTGAATTAGTTGGAATTGCTTTTGCCTCTGATAAAGCGTGAGCAAAAATCTTGGGATCTGGTTTATTCTTTCCAATTACTTCAGAGCATACAATGACATCAAAATACTGAATTAAACCACAGTTTTCTAATTTAATATATTGCACTTCCGAGAAACCATTCGTTATTATATGCATTTGAAAACCAATTGATTGAAGCTCCATTAATGATTCTTTCGTGTTTGGAAAAAGTTGCGTTTGTCGGGGGGACAAATCCACATAAGCATCACCCATTCGTATAGCTAAATCAAGATCATCCAATCCAAAATGCAATAAGGAATCTTGAAATCGTTTGTATCTTAATGTTTCTTTGGACAACAAGCCTTGTCCATACAATTGCCAGAGTCGGGCGTTTTCTTTATTGTAAATGGAATGAAACTCTTCAAAACATCCTACACTATCCTCCAACTTTTCCTCTGAGATGATTTGTTTTAGGGCAAATTCAGAATTTTTATCAAAATCCCAGAGTGTTCGATCGAGATCAAAGAATAAATGTTTATCCGAAAACGACATAGGCTAAAAAAGTCGTGATTGTGGCATTTATAGCCATTCCAAGAACTATTAAGGGATAGGTTTCGCGTAATTTACCATAAAATTTGGCAGCAATGATACTTCCAATGGGAACAGAAAAGAAAAAGGGTGCCCAGAAACATATACCATATTTACCCAATCTCATTTTCAATTTTATTACCATTCGATTGGTTTTGGTGAATTTCTTTTTGTAGGGAACTTCGATCCCTTGATCCAGAAGCTGTTCTTCCTTTTTAACCTTTCGCTTATGCGTCCATTCCATAAACAAATCACTTGCAAAATAGAAAATCGCAGAACTAAAACAACCTCCTGCGAACGCTGCCAAATAAGTTTCATAAAAATGCAATCCTATGTGAGGACCCGCAAATGGCGAGAACATAAACTTAAAGGTAGCCACTAAAAAAACACTTGATAATGCAGCCCAATTCATATTATACTTTTACACCAAACGCTAAGTCACCAGCGTCTCCGAGCCCTGGAACAATATATGATTGAGCTGTTAGTTCTTTATCAATTGCACCTACCCAGACTTCTGTATTGTCAGGAAAATTTCGTTTAACTAATTCGATTGCATCAGGCGTAGCTATTGCAGAAGCAATGTATATTTTGGATGGTTTACCACTTTTTAAAAGTGCTTTATAAACTGTTACCATTGAATTTCCGGTTGCTAACATGGGATCACTGATGATCCAAACTTTTCCATTCAAATTTGGTGCAGCAATATATTCGACATAAATTTCAAAATCCTCCGCTGTAGTATGTTTTCTGTAAGCCGAAATGTAAGCACTTTCCGAACGATCAAAGTAACGAAGTAAACCGCTATGCATTGCCAATCCAGCTCTTAAAATGGTAATAAGAACAGGATTTTCATCAAGAACTTTGTCTTCAGAGATACCCAGTGGAGTTTCAGTCTGAATGGATTTATAAACTAGTTTTTTTGAAATTTCATAACCAATAATTTCGGCAAGTCGTTCCATGTTCAATCTAAAACGAACTGGATCTTTTTGAATTGAAACATCACGAATCTCGGAAAGAAAATTTCCGGCAATTGAAAGTGTTTCGGATAGATTATGAACCATAAAAGACTTTTTACGAATTTATTGATAATTTGGATTGAACGTTGTTAAAATTTCCTATCCCAATTCTTTTTTAAGAACAGCTTCATCC
>JBILIY010000226.1:0-3528 GCA_044368815.1 Crocinitomicaceae bacterium | reverse complement strand
GATAAAAGTCTAAATTAAAAATACGCCACTTGGGTCTTTTTGAGAATTCCTAATCCTGATTTTTTGAATTTTTCAGGTAGAATTCAGTAATTAAAAAATCATTACCTTTGTCTTAATGGAAAAACAAGTGATTCTAAATTCCAAACACCTGGAACTAACCTTGAATCGCCTTTGTTATGAATTAATTGAATCCCACAATGACTTTTCGGAAACTGTTTTGGTTGGTCTGCAACCTCGAGGAGTTCATGTCGTATCTCGACTGAAAAAACAATTAGAAACAATTTTACAAAAAGAAGTTCTTTGTGGAAATTTGGACATTACATTCTTCCGAGACGACTTCCGACGCAGAGAAAAACCGCTCATTCCAAGTATTACCAATCTGGATTTCAGCATTGAAAATAAAAAAGTCGTACTTGTCGATGACGTTCTATATACGGGTCGAACCATTCGTTCGGGACTAGATGCATTGTTAACGTTCGGACGGCCATCTAAAATTGAATTACTTGTATTAATCGATCGCCGATTTAGAAGAGACTTGCCCATTCAAGCGAATTACATTGGAAAAGCAGTTGACACCTTGGTTTCAGAGCGTGTTTCTGTAGAATGGAAAGAATCAGAAGGAGAAGATAAAGTTGTATTATTTACCAAAGAAAACAATGAATAACATCAGCGTTGATCATTTAACTGGAATCAAAAACCTCACACCAGAGGACCTTCAACTCATTTTCAAAACAGCTGATAGTTTCAAGGAAGTCATCAACCGACCAATTAAAAAAGTTCCTACGCTTCGAGACATTACAATTGCCAATATTTTCTTTGAAAACTCCACTCGAACAAGACTTTCCTTCGAATTAGCCGAAAAAAGACTTTCAGCTGATGTTGTTAATTTTAGTGCATCCGGAAGTTCCGTAAAAAAAGGAGAAACACTTATTGATACCGTCAACAACATCCTTTCGATGAAAGTGGATATGGTCATAATGCGTCACTCAAGTCCAGGAGCAGCCGACTTTCTTTCGAAAAAAGTAAATGCACGCGTAATCAATGCAGGAGATGGAACGCATGAACATCCGACTCAAGCGCTTTTGGATGCGTATTCCATTCGGGAAAAACTAGGTTCAGTTGAAGGAAAAAAAGTTGTGATTGTAGGAGATATTCTTCATTCACGTGTTGCTTTATCAAATATTTACTGCCTTCAAAAATTAGGAGCAGAAGTAATGGTTTGTGGACCAACAACACTCATTCCGAAATACATTGGTGATCTAGGCGTGAAAGTTTCCCATAACCTAATTGAAGCTTTGGAATGGTGTGATGTGGCGAATATGTTGCGTATTCAGTTGGAGCGTCAAGATATCAAATACTTCCCTTCACTACGAGAATATTCGCAGCAATTTGGTCTCAATAAAGAAATTCTGAACTCGCTTTCGAAAGAAATTGTTGTGATGCACCCAGGACCAATCAATCGCGGAGTTGAAATAACAAGTGATGTTGCTGATTCCAAGCAAAGTATTATTCTTCAGCAAGTTGAAAATGGTGTAGCAATTCGGATGGCTGTAATTTATTTGCTCGCTTCAAAAATTGAAAGGTAATTTTATTTACATTTGACAAAACGATTGATATGAATTTCACAGTCGAACATGTTGGAAAAACAACGATCATTTCTTCAAACGTAGAAAAACTCGATGCTAGCAACGCTCCAGAGCTGAAAGCACAATTTCTTCATCTGAATAAAGGCGGATTCAATGAAATGATTTTGGATTTATCGAAAACCAAATACTGCGATTCATCTGGATTGAGTGCCATCTTGGTAGCTAATCGTTTGTGCAAGGACACCAACGGAACATTCGATTTATGTGGTTTGCAAGCGAATGTTCGAAAAATGATTGAAATTGCTCAACTTGACCGCGTTTTAAGTATCTCCGAAACAAAAGATACGATTTTGGCTACCAAAAATTCGTGAGTTTCTCTATTACAATTCTTGGCAGCGGTGCCGCTCTTCCTACTGGAAAACGAAATCCAACTTCTCAATACATTTTTTGCAATAACAGGCACATCCTAATCGATTGCGGAGAGGGAACGCAAATGCAACTGCGCAAATTTGGAATACCCTTTCAACGAATAACTCACATTTTCATTTCACATTTGCACGGTGATCATTTCTTCGGATTACCAGGCTTATTGAGCACGATGAATTTACTAGGACGCAATCGTGGTGTTACACTTTATGGCCCGCCTCAATTAAAAACCATATTAACCCAACTATTTGAATGCGGTGGACAAAAATTAATGTTTAAACTAAATTTCGTTCCAACTTATACCGATGGAGAAAATGTGCTGTTCGAAGACCGACTGATTAAAATCACAAGTTTTCCATTGAAACATCGCATTCCAACAACTGGATTTCGAATTCAAGAAAAAGCCAAAGAATTTCGTTTGAATCCCGAAGCTATCAAACTGGATCAAATTCCAATTGAATTTTATCATCGTTTGAAAAAAGGCGAATCACCGACTGACGAGAAAGGTAAAATCATCGACTATAAAAAGTATACGTTGCCTCCAAAACCAAGTTTTTCTTATTCTTATTGTTCGGATACGGCTTATTCAGAGGAGCTAATACCATTCATAAAAGACTCCTCCCTACTCTATCATGAGGCTACTTTCACGGAAAAAGACAAAGACCGCGCTCGACTTACTTTTCACTCCACAGCAAAAGAAGCTGCACAAATTGCGCAAGCAGCGAATGTCAAAAAATTGATTGTAGGACATCTTTCCTCGCGCTATTCAGAAACGGAAGACCATCTTTCGGAGGCTTCAGCGTATTTTAAAAATACAGAAGTTGCAGAGGATGGGTTGAGCGTTGAATTGGGAAAGATTTAATTCTAGATCAAAATTTCTTTTTTCTCTTTTTCCGACAAATAATTAATCAAAACCCCTTTATTCGATCCTTGATAAACAAACATACTTCCCGCAGCTAGACCATTTGCAAATCCTTTTTGTGCAACATCCTTTAAATGTTCTAGTTTACCTGCTCCACCTAAAGCGACAACAGGAATTGAAACAGATTCCGATATTGAACGAATTAAATCCACGTCATATCCTTCCATTTTACCATCCCGATCAATGGATTGAACAATCAACTCCCCGGCTCCAGATTCTTCCATGAGTTTCGCAAATTCAACAGGACTGTAGGAGGTTGATTTTTGTCCATTATTCGTCCAGGTTTTCAATCCTCCAAACAGTTTTTTCTTTACATCAATGCAAACAACGATTGTAGAAGAACCAAATTCTTTAGCGGCATTTTCAATGAAGTTAATATCAGCTGCAGCTGAGTTAATAACCACTTTTTCTGCACCAGCACTCGTAACTAACCGAATATCATCAATTGTTTTTATTCCCCCACCTACAGCGAAAGGCATATTTGCCTCCTCACCTACTTCACGAACAAAATCAAGGGAAATCAAGCGATTTTGTTTTGTTGCCTCAATATCCAAAAACACCAATTCATCAGCTTTCATTTCGTTGTAAATACGA
>JBILIY010000223.1:0-3560 GCA_044368815.1 Crocinitomicaceae bacterium | reverse complement strand
AAAAATTCAACAACAGAAAACCCGGAAGCGGATGACTTTGATATCGATGATATTTTATCCGTTTTGAATGATTGATTAAAAAGGAATTACTTCTCCAGTGTTTAAATCGTAGATACCATCAAATTGTTCAGAAAAAACATCATTTTCAATAGCTGATAAAAGTTTTAAAGCAACCTCTTGAACATCAAGTCCCAAATCATTGCCTAACTGAGAATTCAAAACCCCAGGGTGAATGATATTAACTGTGAATGGAAGGGTTTCTTTCCGAATAATTTGAGTAAAGATAGCCAATGCCACTTTGGAAATACAATATCCATAGCCTGGCAAATCGGCTTGTGATTGATTTGTAATGTAAGACATGGATGAAAATCGGCTTCCAATAATAATCAGTGATTTCAAATTAGCCAATCGGTTGTTACGATTTAGTTCCTTTATGAACATTATTGGTTTAACCAAATTACTCATTAATATCTCTTTGAATTCCGTTTCATCTAAATTGAAAATGTCCGAACCGGAATCACCCATTGCTGCATTTAAAATTAGCGCCTCTGGATCAGGCATTTGTTCAAAATCGCTGTAAGAAAGAATTTCCTTTGAATTTGGAAATCTAGAAATACCAGTAATTTCAATACCATTCTGTTTTAAACTGCAAAATGCTTGTCCAAGCCCAGATGAAACACCAGTAATTAAAATTCGCATATGCTTTATAATTCGGTTAAAAAACGATTAGAACTTTCTAAGGAACCTTCAATCCAGTTTGGATTTAAAGAAAAATGCTCGCCGATACTGAAAATACCTTCCATTAATTTAAATGTTTTTGACGCTTCAAAAATTCGGTGAAAGTTTCCTTTTTTATAATTCCAGTAACATCCGTTGTATGGAGCGTCATGATAATTTTTAATGTGTAACTCTAAAATGTTATCCTCTCCAAAATATTCGGATAACAAAAGTTTAATTTCGTTATAATCTCGATTCACAAAAAGCGAAGGGGAATAAAATTCCCATTTTAATTCACCTCGTCTAATGAATCGAATTGGAAGATCACTTATCAAATTATTTAACGAAGGGAAAACATTAATTTTTAATGTTAAATGACCTTTTAAACTTGCTCCATAATGCCCTATATTCAACCATTTTGAAACAAATTTTTTCGCTAAATCTGGTAAGTCAATTTTACTCAAAGAAGTCAGTGAACCCGTGAAAACAACATTCTTAGCCTCAATTACTTCATGATTTGTCATTACATTATAACCACATGAACTAGGTTCAATTTTTAATACTTCTTGATTGAAAGAAACCTTGTTTACATTTCTTCCCAATTCATTAATTAATTGAGACATCCCATTTTTGATTCGATAAATTTTATCTTCTTTGTCTGCTAAATTCACGAGATAAAAAAACAAGGACTCGTAAAGTGTAATTTGTTCAAGATTCACATCGATATCACCAATAAAAAAAAGTTTAGCCCATTCAAAAGGAACACCATTTTGTTCTAGCCAATTTAAAGTAAGAATTTCATCCCACTCCTTGGGCGCTTGATTCTCAAATGAGTCTATATCATAAATCCCTGTCGTTTCTAATAATTCTCCAAAAAGAGTAATCGGGTTTGGGTATTTTTCATTGGGAATTATTTCAGTCGTAGATTCATACCACTTGCCTTCCCAAAAAATAGCTGATTCAGAATGGTATTGTTCCTCGAGCTCTAAACTTAATTTTTCAGCAAGATCTAAAACTTTTTTATGATTTGATAATATTCGTGCCGCACCAAGTTCGAATGTTAGATTTTCTTCAAAATGTGTATGAATTCTTCCTCCTGATTGGTTCCGCGCCTCAAGAATGAAATATGATTTATTCAAACGATTAAATTCATTTGCAAGATATAAACCGCTAACACCAGCACCAATTATAACAAAATCATATTTAATCATGTCCCAAATTTACGATATTGAAACAGTAACTTGTAAATTTGCAAGCAACTTATGAAAGTTTTCACATATTATTATCCTGGTTTTTTTGAGGATTCTTACCGAACTTCCGGCTCGGAATGGAATATTATTAAAGAAGCTAAACCGAGGAGTTTAAAACACAACCAACCCAAAGTCCCATTTCACGGATATTACGATCAATCCGACATTACAACATGTAAATCTCAAATCGAATTAGCTAAAAAATATGGAATTGATGGTTTTATGATTTGTTATTATTGGGATTTTGAAACTTCAAGTCCGATAATGAATGAACCATTGGAATGCTTGATGAAAGCATTGGATGATGTTGATTTTGAATTTGAATTTAATTTAATGTGGGTGTTACGGCTTCCTCATCAACATTTACCAATTAGTAACGGGACATACGGCAAATACGACAATCACCCTTGGTTCAAAAAAAGAATACAGTCTTATCAATATGACAATCAATTTATTGAAAACATCAAACGTATTACTTCTCATCCAAAATACAGAAAGGATGATAATGGAAAATTGATATTCCAAGTATATTCGGTTTCTGAATTATTGGATTTGCACGGCAATGAGACGGCAACTATTTTAAAACAATTTGAGTCATATCATCTTCAAGCTGTTTGTGGAAGGTCTGATCACTGGATAGAAGAATCAGAAAATTTGGGTTTGAATTCGTTAACAAGCTACGTTACGTTAGTTGATTTTAATTCAAACAAATCTATCCTAAAACACAAATCTTGTGTTGAGGAACAACCTTTAGTTTGGGAAAAAATTCAGTGCAGAACAAAAATCCCGTTTTATCCCAGTGTCGCCTCAGGCTGGGACGCTTCTCCAAGAGGAACTCATATTAGCGGATTTACAATAAAAAAATTTCCATGGGCACCTGTCGTAATTGATTCAAATCCAACCGATTTTGAGAAGAATTTGTTTTTAGCTAAGGATTGGTGTAATCAAATAAAAGTAGATCTTCATATTGCAAGTTGGAACGAATGGAGCGAAGGTCATTACATTGAACCTGATGTGAAATTTGGCAATGCATTTCTGGAAAAGGTCGACTCGATAAAAAAGTAATTCAGCCAAACAATATGTAAATTGTTCGAAGTTCTTTTTGACAGCTAAGAACATTTTTTTATATATCATTTTAAAATTAATAGCTGAATTTCCCTAAGAATTAACATTTTAAAAATATATTTGAATTAGGAATGAGTAAAGGGTACAAGAAGGAGGATATTGAATCAGTTTTTAAAACACATTTTGGCGAACAAAGCCTAATTGTAATGGAAATTGATAAGGATAAAGATTCCTATTACACCGAAACCGCCATCATTAAAATTTACGATCGAGTTTTATCTCAAGAGGATATTGAAAATTGGATTAATTCGGTTCCACGTTTCCGAGATGTTTTCATTTACGAGAAAATTGAGCAGCCCGTTCGCGTGCGTTTAAAGAACATTGATTTACCAATAGCGTTTATTGATGATCAAACACGAAATGAAGAACAGATTCTTGATTGGATCGAATCTCAAAAAATCAATTTCGACATACAGAAGGCACCCTTATTTAAAGTAATTATTTTCAAAGGAAAAGAATGTCAGTATT
>JBILIY010000369.1:0-3263 GCA_044368815.1 Crocinitomicaceae bacterium | reverse complement strand
CTGATGAAATGGTTGAGCGTGCGTGTGTCGAGTTGGCAGAAGGCGATTGGGCACTTTATGGCGAGGAATGGCAGGAAGTGACCCGTCGCGTCATGCGCGCCGCTCTCGTCGCCGCGTTTGGGGGGCAGTTATGAGCAACCGCACAATCTCAATAAATGCCGCGATGCTGTCGGTACTGCTGCCGGTTATTTTTTTTTGTACCTTTATCGGTTTTGGAGAAACAAATGAGCCGCGTGAAGCCATATAAAGCCAAGCGTCGGATCGCTGATTACGCTGCCATTGCATCGGCATGCAATCAAGCCGTCGAGCAATATCGTCACTCTATTCAATGGGCATTCGATCTAAGGAAGCCGGAATGGCCTATCTGCTTCCCTGATATAATGTCCAAGAAAAAGACATCTCTGATTGGTCGTGTTATGCAGGCAGAGCTTACCGCAATCATCGAGGATGAGCCACCATGGTATAAGCCGAGGACAGATGCTATGATTGAGAACGCACAACGCGGAGCCGTTATGCAGCTTGCAAAATATCTTAGCGAAAACGGTCTGGTATCTGAGGTGCGCGAGTCAGTTCCAGGGATTGGAGCTCGTTTAACCTTCACCTGTTTTGCCTGTAAGATTACGGAGTAACCATGACTGAACCTGAATCCATATCGCAGAGCTTGTGCGATTAATTAAAGAGAGAATCAAATGAAGACCGGCGACTTTTACCACAAAATGAAATCTACCGACAGACTTCGCGGGGTCGCCTGCGAAAAGTACGTCCTGCAAGAGGTGTATGCTTCCCCTGCTGAGATAGTTGCAGACCTTAAGATTATGGTCGCTCAAATCGACGCGCTAGAATCAAAGTTGTGTGATTCAAAGACTTCTTTGTCTAGGCTGATAAATGCGAGATTTGAGATTGAAACGGAAATTTCCGCCGCGTTTAAGAAATGGCAGTTCCTTTATGCTGAAACGAAAGAAATCAAATGAGTGAGCCTGAATCCATCATGAAGCCAATCAATGATCCTGATAAAGTCGTCTGCATCAGCTTGGAATTGCTTGAGGCGTACGTTGAACTTCAGCGAGCGGCTGAGGATTGGGAAGACGCTGGGGGTATTTGCTGGGGCGAAGAGAAGCGGCTAAGTGTGGCTATTTGTAACGTGCGTAAGGCTGTGGGCTCCCATGAATAGCTGCACACGCTGCGGATCATACGCAATAAACCCGGCAAGTCATGGCCGCACAAAAGGTGCTGATTTGGATTTGTGCGATGTTTGTTATTGGCGGAAGCGGGAGGAAGAGTTGCGGGCCGTTATGTTGCGTGGGGCGATTGCGGATATGGAGAAGAATGAGGCGGTAATCTGATGTACGGTAAGGTTTTCGCATCCCTCTATCAGGGCACGTTGCGCGGCAAAGCTCACCCAATCCTGGTATTTAATAACCTGATCGCCACCGCCAACCGACACGGCGAGGTGGATCGTCACTGGCGCGCCATCGCTGAGGACATCGGCTTGACCACGGAAGAGGTTCGGGACGCCATCGACTTCCTATCGTCGCCTGACCCTGAGAGCAGGTCTCCTGATTGCGATGGTGCTAGGCTGACCCTGATCGCCCCGCCTCGCGCCTGGGGTTGGGTGATCGTCAACTATGCCAAGTATAGGGACATCAGGGATGAGGAGGAACGCCGCGACTACATGCGCGATTACATGAGTAAGCGTCGATCTGCTGGTGTTGAGGGAAATCCTGTAAACAAAAAAAGTTTACAAAAGTTAACAAAGTTAACTGTAAACAATGTTAACTCCGGTAAACTTTTGTTAGCCAATGCAGAGGTAGAGGCAGATGCAGAAGTAAGAGAGAGAGAGGAAGACAGCTCTCTCTCTGCTGCTCAAAAAGAGAGCGACCCGAGCCAGATCGAGCGCCGCCTGAGATCCTGGACCTGTCGGATTGGCGAGACATCGCCCATCGACGCATGGGAGCGCCTAGCAGATGCTCATGGATGGGAGCGGCTGGATACAGCTATTAGTTCTCTTCCGGCCAAGGATCGATGGGCCGATCGAGTCGAGGAATCAATCCTGGCGGCTATCCAGATCGATAAGGAGAAGGCAGCGCGTGCCCAGGCTCGCCAAGCGAAGGCCTCAGCGGTGCCAGCGGAAGCAAAGGGCAGAGAAAGTCCCGAGGAAGGGCGTTTCCGGCGATTGGCGGGGCGGCTCAATACGCTCGAGAGGATGCAGCTCGGTCGCTGGCATGTGGCGGCGAATGGGGATTGGTGCTCTGGTCCGGGGGCGTGTGCTGATTTGGTTAGCGAAACGGTTAGTAAACAACAAACAAACGAGGTCGAAAAATGAAGAATCCAGAAAAGATCCGACGACTGGTCGACATGGCGACTGAGGCCGCAGCTAGTCCGGACATAGTCGCCCTGGTGGCTGAGCACGGGGCGAAGCGGGCCGCCTATATCCTCGGCGTTACCACCGAATGCGCCCAACAGCGCGCATGGAGGGAGAAGAGAAGGCTTGAGCCGCTGCCGTATGAGGAGCGCAAGCTATCCATGACCTATTGGGCCATTGCACAAAGGAAGAGCAGAGAGCGAAAACGGGCTGGCATTCCTACTCGTCCTTATCGGAGCAAATCAGTCGTCGCTGATGGCGCGGAGAGCGCGCCGTGAGTGCCCCCATCAAGTACGCCCCTGAGCAAGACCGCGAGGCATACGCGCTGATCAAAGAGCTAGGTATGATCCGAGCAGCGAGGCGCCTTGGTGTGACCCGTCAGGGCCTCTACCAGCGCATTCAGCGCGCAATCCACATTCACAAAACAATTGAGAAAGAAAAATGAGACCAGACGCGCACGTTATCGAATACCTGACCATTGCCCGCGATAAGATCGTTGGTCAGCGGATCTATGATGAGAATAAGCATAAGCCTGTTAGACGCTTTGGGCCGCTGGACTATTCGGCTAAAAACATCCCGGCCCCCAAGATTAAGCCGTTGACCAAGAGGCAGGGGCAGAAATTCGTCAGCTCTGAGAATACTAATCTCATGATTGCTTGGCTTGAGGAGCATGGTCCTGGGACATCGGATCAGGTCGCGGTGGGGACTGGTCTCCTCAAGCGGACCGTGGCCACTTCTTTGGCTGCTGCGCATAAGGCCAAGCGGGTATCTGCGTTTGTGCCTAAGGGGATGCGGCGGGCTTGTAGCGTTTGGGCGGTGGTGGCGTGGTGACCTAATTACATGTAGCTCCCACCCGTAAATAATTTCTAATATATAGGAATTTTTTCTTGTTTAAAAGAGA
>JBILIY010000222.1:0-3574 GCA_044368815.1 Crocinitomicaceae bacterium | reverse complement strand
TCCTTTTTCCGTTTCAATAGGAGGACAGCCTGCACCAAAGTAATTTGCTTTTTCAAGGTGAACGGGGTCGCAGTCTAAACGGTAATTCGGTAAATTGGAAAGGTAGTTCTCCCAAAATGAAACATTAATTTCCTTTAAGTCGGAAACAATCACAAATAGAATGTCTGGCTTAATACGATGAACGAAATAGAACTTTCCGTCGATTTTTTTAGGAAAAAACAACACATTTTTATCCCAAACGAATTCTACATTATTGTCAATGGCAAGTTCATCCGAGTAGGAATTCGCGATGCGTTCAAAGTTCGTTGATTCATCGTCATTTTCAAGCATCAATGGCGTGATAAGTCCCCAATGTTCAAATTCTTTGAGATCCTTAGAAATAGCCAATGCTCCAAGGGCGTTTATTCCATCAAAAGCAGTGTAGGTAAGATAGTAAAGTTCATCAATTTTAACAATTCTCGGGTCCTCAATTCCTTTTTTTTCATAGTCGAATCGGGGCGTCATGATTGGTAATTCATTTCTTTTTGTAATGTGAAGAGGTGAATCTAATTGACAGTAACCTATGGTAGAAAAATCGCCTTTACTAAGTGCTCGATAAAAAAGATGAATGGTGCCGTTTTCTTCGATAACAGCGGGATTGAAAACAGCCTCATTTTCAAAATAAAGATTTGTTTTTTCAAGCAGAATACCCTCCTTTTTCACTTTCAATCGCTCCATCAGTTGTATTTTTGCTTTTCTTTAGATGTGATTTCGTTCTTTAAGAATGACCTCATTTTTTGTTGAATCATTAAAAAGTGCATTCACCAATTTAACGGCTACCAAATCCTTTATGGGCTCATTAATCGGGGATTTTTTACTGATGAATCGATCGATAATATTTCCAAATAGCAGCCGCATGGCGAGTTTTGGATAGGTTTCCTTGACGTCTTTGTCTTTGAAAAATGTGCCGATTGTCGTTTTGATTAATGATGCGGGTGAAACGGATTCGATGGTTCCTTCAATCGATTGAATTAACTTTTTTTCTTGTTCGATTTGTAAAGCATGAAGGGCATTGATTCGTTGTCTGAGCTCTTTCATTTGAATTGAGTTTATATTATAGTTTGATTTGGTGATCGTCGCTAAAAATGTGTTTGATAATTTTATTTTGAATTGCTTGTTCTACATTTTTCTGATTAAGAATTGAAAATAAAATGGCAAGTATTAGATAAAAAATGCCTACAGCTCCAAAACCAATCGCATATGAACTTGATTTATCAGAAATGTAAATAGCAATGGCAATACTGAACATAAAAACACCGATTGCAAAAAGTAACCATTTCAGTATTTGAATCAAAATGAACGAACAAATGATGATGGTTCGTTCGATCAATTCGAGTTTGATAATTTCGATTGTTGTTCGAACATATTGTTTTAAATGTTCAGAAAATTCTGATAATGAGGATGAATTGGACATCTTTGTTCATTTTTAGAGGTTAAGAAATCCCGGCATTTGCATACCGGGATTAAAAGTGCCTGAAGTTTAAATAAGCGATTGATGAAAAATCAATCTAGGTAAGGTGGATTCATGTTAAG
The DNA here is from genome assembly GCA_044368815.1 of Crocinitomicaceae bacterium. Lineage (GTDB taxonomy): Bacteria > Bacteroidota > Bacteroidia > Flavobacteriales_D > Crocinitomicaceae > UBA952. The sequence goes on along the minus strand of JBILIY010000222.1, from coordinate 2,002 downwards.
TCAAAGAAAACTTCAGGCATTTTTTTAAATGTGATCGACTCCTGGAGCTGGCGTTTTGGCGTGTTCTTCCGTGTGTCTTCTAAGACCTAACGTTTCAGTTAAACTTCCTGCCATTTCACGGGCTCTTCCGCTAATTCGGCTACGTGTAACACTACCTTTATCAGGTGCGAATAAGATACCTAATAACGCTCCTGCGGCGGCTCCTGCTAATGCTACTGTTACGATTGTTGCTGTGTTGTTTCTAGTTGGTGTTTCCATTTGTTTATGTTTGATTGATTATTAAAAGTTTTTTGATTTTACTAAAAGAAGTGCCCGAAATCAACCGTTTTTCAACCGATTAAATTGAATTTAAATCAAGTTGATTTCGGAGCACTTTTAAGTTAAAAAGGGTTGGTGGTCGAATTACTGAATTAATTGTTTGTTGTTGTCAGATAGGTTAATTAAATCAGTGAGTGGTAAATTTATTTTTTGGTACCCTTTTTAAGCATTGTGATTACTTCTTCTTTTTTCTTGTTCAAAGCAGTCGATAATCTAGTTACAAGTTGATCTTCTTTGCCAACTTCAAACTTTACATCGCTATCCGTCAACTTCGGAAATTTGTCTTTTAACGCTTGCGCTTGTTCAACCCAACTACCGGTTATTTTGAATTCTTCAGTTGCTTTTTTTGGTTGAAATTTTACTTTTGTTTTTGTTTCCATTGTTATATAAATTAATTGTTATTACTAGTTCAAAGTTCTTGATTATCAGTTGCTTTCTTGTTGTATTTTTTTGTTTTTAAGTTATAATTATTTGAGAAAATGTAATGGTTAGTAAGCAGACCAACCATCGTCCGCGGTAATTACACTACCATTTATGAAACTTGATTCTTCAGATGCAAGGAATAGTGCGATTTTGGCTATTTCGATTGGTTTACCAAATCTAGGATTCAGCATTAAACCTGGCATAATGCGTTCTTTGATTTCTTCGGTTAGTTTCGAGTAATCGATGGAATCTGAAATGTTTGTTTCAATAGCGCCAGGAGCTATGGCATTGCATCGAATTCCTTTTTTCGCATAAAGGTACCCTGTGTTTTTTGTGAGGCCAATAAGTGCAAACTTACTAGCGGTATAAGCGGCACCAGCGCGACCACCATAAAGTCCTCCAATAGAGGCGATATTGATAATATTTCCCGATTTTTTATTCAGGAACAACTTGATTATTCGCTGAGTTAATCGATATGGCGCATGCATGTTCACATTGAATACTTTATTCCATTCGGCTTCTTCTACCGTGTCAACGCCTTCGAAGTTATCCATGATTCCTGCATTGTTAACAAGAATATCTATTGCTCCAAAAGTTTTCAAACAAGTTGTCACGAGTTCTTCAATGTGATTTGGATCACAAATATCCCCGTGGAACAATTTAACTGTGCCATCTAAAGAAACCGTTTCTTTTTCCAATTCAGAAATACGTGTTTCTGAAATATCAGTGGCGATTACCTTACAGCCCTCTTTAGCGAATAACAAGGTGATTTCTTTACCGATTCCAGATCCGGCACCGGTTACTAGTGCTATTTTATTTTCTAATCGTTTCATTGTATTTTATTTTAGATTCAGGAAAATTTGATTTTCTAGCTTTAAACTCGGAAAAGCTTGTGTAGAACTTCCAACTTGGGTGAATATATTCGGATCGAATTGAAAAGATAGAGCTGAAAAGTGCCAAAATTGAAATCACAATTCCCAGGGAGATTTCTTTTGAATAATTGCCTTGAAAAAAGAAAAGTCCAGTTAACGATAAAAAACCAAGTAATGATAATGTACTCACAGATAGATATACGAAGGTTATTTTTTCATCGAGCCATTCGAAATTTTCTCGAACGAATTGTGGATTGACATTCTGAAATTTAGTTATACTGAATGCATAAATAGAGCAAATGGAACAAAAAATGAATATTAGGTAGACTAGTTTTTTGATTGATCGACCTTCTCTCATTAAAATATTAGAAAGATAAAATCCGCCTAAA
>JBILIY010000009.1:0-11843 GCA_044368815.1 Crocinitomicaceae bacterium | reverse complement strand
GAAGAATTATTGCAGTTAACAAATATAGATTAATTTAATTTAAAAAACAAGACGACAGTGGATATATGAAATAAGCCATGACCAAAATGCTCACAAACACGAATGAATATTTTACAAGGCGATTCCATATGACCATTGAAAAATCAATTATATACATATGAAAACCTTATATCTTGTGAGATTAGAAATTATCATCATCAAATAGCAATTCCTTAACTTTTTTTATAACTTTGATTTTCGGCAAGATTCTTGAATAAGTAGCCGAAACTTAAAACTTAATTCATGAAAAACGCATTCATTTTTACACTTTTTCTAATTGGATCAGTCCTTGCTTTTGGGCAAAACGAAGCAGAACAGGCTTTGAATAGTAAAAAAATTCCAGCTGTAAAGCTTACAGACATGAAGGGAAAAGCCGTGAACACGGCTGAACTTGGATTAAAAGGCCCTGTTGTTTTTAGTTTTTGGGCTACTTGGTGTGCGCCGTGTAAAAAAGAATTAAATACCATTCATGACATATATGCTGATTGGCAAGAAGAAACAGGTGTTACGCTTGTTGCTGTTTCCATTGATGACGAGAAAACCAAAAGTCAAGTTCCTGTATACGTTAACGGGAAAGCTTGGGATTATATGGTTTTAATGGATCCGAATGGAGATTTTAAACGTGCTATGGGTGTGAATAATGTTCCACATACATTTTTAGTTGATCAAGAAGGAAATATCGTATACTCCCACAATAATTACGCTCCAGGAGATGAAGAAAAACTATATCAAGAAATTAAAAAATTAACTGGCAAATAGCCCTGAATGATTAAATACGTATTTCCAACAATTTTTTGTTTTTTTTCCCTTTATACATTTGGACAAGGAAATTTAACGGGAAACATCGAATCAATTTTCCAATACCTAAATGAGGACACGATAATTGATGCGAAGCAACCTGCTGAAAAGGGTCTGATCAATTCCTACATGAATGTTTTCTATACTTACGGAAACTTCAAGGCTGGAATGCGACTTGAGTCTTATTTACCTCGCATTCAAGGGTATCCAAATCGCTTCGATGGAACAGGTGTTGGAATGCGCTACATTGGATACTCGAATGATTTTGTGGATGTTACACTTGGATCGTTTTATGAGCAATTCGGCACAGGATTATCACTTCGTGCATATGAAGATCGTGCATTGGGATATGATAATTTAATTGATGGCGCCCGACTCATTGTTCGGCCAAGAAAAGGAATTGTTTTGAAAGGTGTCTACGGATACCAACGACTTTCCTTTCAGCAGGGTAAGATTGTTCACGGAGCAGGAATTGTTCGCGGAATAGATGCTGAAATAAATCTAAAAGAAGCTTTCAAGAAGCTTGACTCAATGCCGCTTGAAATAACGCTTGGTGGATCGTTCGTCAGTAAATACCAAAAAGATGACGATGAGTCACTAATTCTTCCAGAAAATGTTGCAACTTATGGCGGAAGGGCGAAATTGCGTTACAAAGATGTGTTTTTTGATGCTGAATATGTGATTAAGGAACAAGATCCCTCAGCGGATAACCAAAAAATTTATAATTATGGCCATGCTGCTGTTTTCAACCTAGGTTATACCACCAAAGGATTGGGTGTCTTATTTTCTGGGAAATCAGTAGACAATATGAGTTATCGTTCCGACCGTAATAAAGACTTGCAAGATTTATTTATCAATTATTTACCTTCTCTGAATAAAACACATACCTACAACTTAGTGGCAACGCTTTATCCATACGCTACTCAACCTTTGGGAGAAGTTGCATACCAAGCTGATGTTCTTTATACCTTTAAAAAAGGCTCTTTAATAGGTGGAAAATATGGGCTGACCATTGGAGCCAACTACTCAACAACGTTCCGTCCTGTTCAACATACAAGTGGGATGAATCCATTAGATTCTACTCGTGTAACCTATCATACAAACCCATTTGATAAAAGCGATTCATTATATTGGGAAGATATCAATTTCAACATCACCAAGAAGTTCTCGAAAAAATTCAGTGCGATAGCTAGTTATTACAGCATTAAAATTAATAATGATGTCGCAAAAATCTCGAACGACGCACAAGGAATTATTCACGCGAACATTGGAGTTTTGGAGTTGGCATATAAAATCAACACCAAGCATTCCTTGCGAATGGAATTACAAGGTCTTTTCGTTCAGAAAGAAAATGGAGCCATCAAAGACAAAGGAAATTGGGCAACGGCACTTATCGAATATTCCATTTCTCCAAGTTATTTCTTTAGTTTTATGAACCAATACAACTATGGAAATCCCGATTCAGAAAAACGTGTAAATTATCCAATTTTTACTTGTGGTTATATTCGCGAGGCAACTCGTTTCATGATTTCTTACGGACGGCAACGAGCCGGCTTATTCTGTGTTGGTGGGGTTTGCCGCTTCGTGCCAGCTTCCAATGGTTTGACTCTCAGTTTTACACAAAGTTTTTAAACATGAAAAATCTATTTCGAATTTTAGTTGCATTGTTAGTGGCTTTTCAATTTTCGTCGTGTGATCATGTGAAAAATCCTTATCCAAAGCAAGAATCATTGGATCTTGACACAACCCTCTATCCTGGAAATTGGAGCGATTATGTCGCCAATGAATGGCCGCAGTTTTCAGCCAATACAACTAATACTAGAAATGTGTTGATTGAAGATTTTACGGGTCATCAGTGTGTTTATTGTCCGGCTGCTGCTGATTTAGCTCACGCACTGCACGTTGCCAATCCATCAAGGGTATTTACTGCCTCAATTCACGCCGGACCAACAGGCATGGGGGATTTTCAATTAGTTTCACCTCCGAATTACCCCGTTGATTTTACAAATCCACAAGGACTTGAAATTGGCTCTTATTTTGGAACCAACGACGGCGGTTTTATTGGCAATCCGAGAGGAACGGTAAATCGATTTAACAATGGCTTTATTTTTCAAGGGCCTGCGCAATGGACGTCGATGATGAATGATCAATTGACACAAAATAATCTTAAGGTTAATTTGCAGTCAGCGTTAAATTATTATCCTCAAACCAAGGGCGCCTATTTGCATGTTGAGGTTGAAAAGCTAGACCAAAATTTAACAAATCAACTCGGAATTGTTTCTTATTTGATAGAAGACTCATTGGTGGGAGACCAAAAAATGGTCGACAATTCGCATAATTCATCGTATGTACATCGAGATATCCATAGAGGAAATCTTGGTGGTCAAGCATTCGGTAGAACACTTACAAGTAATGATATCATTAATGGCAAATACTATGTGAATTATTCCTTTGTTTTGCCTAATCAACTCGATGGGAATTACAACGCTGAAAATATGCACATTTTGATTTATGTCTATGATAAAGTCACTTGGGAAATTTATCAAGTCATTAAACAAAAAATAGTTCCATAAAGTAGGTTATTTATATATTTGGATAACATAATCTTATGGCACTAAAACAGCAACTGACTCAAAAATTAGAGCAACGACTTTCTCCTCAACAAATTCAATTGATGAAACTTCTGCAGGTTCCAACTATGGAGCTTGACCAGCGTATAAAACAAGAAATTGAAGAAAATCCAGCGCTGGAGGAGGGTGCAGACGAGGTTGATGATGAATTTGACAACCAAGAAGACGAATACGATGATGATTCAGATGATGAGTTTGACTTGTCCGATTACCTCGACGATGACGTAGCGGATTATAAAACACAAGCCAATAATAGTTCAAAAGACGATGAAGAACGTGTCATTCCACTCTCTGGTGAACAGTCTTTTCAAGAAAAACTAACGGAACAACTTCATTTGTTGGATTTAGATGACAAGCAATTTATGATTGCAGATGTCCTCATCGGGAACTTGGATGAATCGGGGTATCTGAATCGAGATTTGGAGGCAATCGTCGATGATTTGGCCTTTGCGCTGAATGTGGATACAACAGAAAATGAAGTTGAGGAAATATTGATGCTAATTCAGGAACTTGATCCAGCAGGGGTTGGGGCAAGAAACCTTCAAGAATGCCTTTTGCTTCAGATAAAAAGAAAACAGGACGGGGACATCGTTCGATTTACTGCCAAAAAAATTCTAGAGAATTACTTTGAGGAGTTTACCAAAAAGCACTACGAGAAAATAGCTAAGAAATTAGAAATTGAAGATGAGGATCTGAAAGAAGCTATTGATGAAATTCTTAAGCTAAATCCAAAACCAGGTGGGTCAATGCGTGAAACGGCCAAGAATTATCAGCAAATTATTCCAGACTTCATGCTTTTTGAAAATGAAGGCCGCCTTGAACTTTCAATAAATGGAAGAAACGCCCCCGAATTAAAAGTTAGCAAGGAGTACGAAAGCATGCTGCGTTCATATGCAGAAGGAGCAAAAAGTTCAAAAGCTGACAAGGAAGCAGTAACTTTTGTGCGGCAAAAACTGGATAGTGCCAAGTGGTTTATCGATGCCATCAAACAAAGACAACAAACCTTGTTATTGACAATGGATGCAATTCGTCATTATCAAGAAGCTTATTTCTTGACAGGTGATGAAACAAAACTGAAACCAATGATTTTAAAAGATATTGCTGACATGGTTGGTTTGGATATCTCGACAATTTCCCGAGTTGCGAATAGCAAGTATGTTCAAACGAATTTCGGGATTTATCCGCTCAAATATTTCTTCTCGGAATCACTTTCAACAGATTCTGGAGAGGAAGTTTCTACTCGTGAAGTGAAAAAAATTCTTTCTGACGCAATCGAAGGGGAAGACAAACGAAATCCATTGACCGATGAAAAATTGATGGAGTTGTTAAATGAAAAAGGATATAACATCGCGCGACGAACTGTAGCGAAGTACCGTGAACAATTGAATTTACCTGTTGCACGAATGAGAAAAGAACTATAATATGAAGAGTGCTCTATCCCATTTTTTCTCTTGGATTTTTCTTCCACTTTTGATGCCAACTTATGGTTTGTTGTTAACGCTTTACATTCCTTCAGAGCAAATTCAGTTGGATAAGGATTCTCTTTATCTTTTGAATCCGGAGTTAAAAAAACAGTTGCTTTATCTCTTTTTTACCTTCAGTGCCTTAGCTCCAGGAATTTCATTTTTTGCTTTGCACAAGCGTCAGATAATTACTACGATTGATATGGAAAATCAGCGGGAACGAAATATTCCACTGATGATCATGTTCGCTTATTGCTTGGTTTTATATTTGATGTTTGTTTTCAAAGCTCCAAATAATGTGCTTCCGAAATATTTTTACGCCTTGCCGCTATCCGGAGCAATTGTTACAGGTTCATTTATGTTCATCAATCGATGGATCAAAATTTCCATGCATGCTGGTGGAGCTGGAATTTTAGTGGGATATTTACTCGCTTTCGCTAAGCAGCAAGCACAGTTTGAATTTTGGATAATTCTTGCAGCAATTTTAGCCTCAGGAGTCACAATCGCCTCTCGCCTTTACTTAAATAAACACCGTCCGATTGAGGTTTATACCGGGTGGTCGCTTGCCGTTTTCATCACCTTCCTATGTAATGACCTCTACCCATTTATTGTGGTTAAAGGATAATCATTCCTTCAAATCAAAGGACTCCAATAATTTCGGAACGATAACGGACCAATGTAATTCATGCTGAATTTTAACACGTAATGCTTCCGTTTGATGCGGTTCGCCATGATTCAAGAAAATGGTTTTCGGAGGTTTGTTGAAATTCCTTAACCAATCCATCATTTCTTCACGATCGCCATGTGAGGAAAGCGAACTGATGCTTCGGATGTTGCAAAGCACTTTTCGGAACTGACCGAAAAATTTAATTTCAGAATCACCTTCTATAATTGATCTTCCACGCGTTCCTTCTCCCTGAAAGCCAACAAACAAAAGGGTGTCATTCAGGTTTTCAATGTGTTTATTTAAATAATGCAAAATTCGTCCTCCCTCAATCATTCCGCTTCCTGCAATTACGATTTTAGACTTGTTGTCCGCAACCAACGCTTTCGATTGTAAAATATCGTTTATAAGCACAACTTCCTGATACATCTCGTTTATTTCCTTGGAAGAGATTTTCTGCCATGTATGATATTGATGGAAAACTTTTGTAGCGTTTATACCCATGGGCGAATCAAGAAAAACATCAATTTTTGGAAATTTCCCTTCCTGTTTTAATTGATAAATTAAATAAATCAGTTCTTGCGTGCGCTCAACTGCAAAACTTGGAATCATGAGCGTGCCCTTATTCTTTAATGTTTCATTTACTATCTCTAGGAATTCGGCTTTTACATCTGTGGATTTCTCATGATTTCGATCGCCATAAGTAGATTCCAAAACAACGTAATCAGCCTCTTTAATGTGTTTCGGTGGATAAAGCAGCATAGGTTCCTTTCTTCCTATATCCCCGCAAAAAAGAATCGTTTTACCTTCAACCAGAAGATTTACGAAAGCCCCACCCAAAATATGTCCACTGTTTAAAAACTCGAATTTCATAAATTCATTTAAAATCACCCATTCGTTTAAATCATGCCCAACAAAGAGGGGAAGGCAAGCATCTACATCCTTTACTTCATACAAAGGCTCGGCTTTTTCGTGTTTAGAATATCGGTGCGAAGTTGCCCGTTCTGCGTCTTCCTCTTGAATTTTCGCACTGTCTTTAAGAATAATTTCCGTTAAATTCAAGGTTGGCCAGGTGCTGTGAATTGATCCCGAAAAACCTTTTTTGACCAAAAGAGGCAAATAGCCACAGTGATCCAAATGTGCATGAGTTAAAACGACCGCATCTATACTCGATGGGTTAATTGGAAAATCCTCCCAATTCATTTTTCGTAGCTCTTTAATCCCTTGAAAGAGACCGCAATCAATTAAAATCCGTTTTCCATTCAATTGAACCAATGTTTTGGAACCAGTAACCGTTCCTGCGCCTCCTAGAAATTTTAAAGAAATTGTTTTGTTCGAACTTTCCATTTTATTGTTTTCTCCGAATTTAATTAACGAAACTGTCTAAATCGAACCGAAACAGGAATCATGTAAAAACTAAATTAAGCGTGTAATTCCTTAATTAAACTAAATTTGTTAAAGATTCAAATCGTTGCGTCATGTCTAATTCCAAGTTTTTAGTTATTTCCTTTCTTCTGATATTCAGTGCTTTAACGTGTTATTGCCAAAATATCCAGAAACCGAGTCTTTTAGAAATTGAGCGAGCGCCTCAATGGGCTCAGCTCATGTACTCCGAGAATCCATCCATTTTTGATGTTGATCGATTATACAAAGAATTCTATCGGAATAATCCGTTCGAAAAGTCATTTCATACACAATACTACAAACGTTGGAGAAGAAGAAATTTGAATTATGCAGATGTAAATGGGATTATCCATGAACCAAGTCAAGCTGATTTGCAAAGTAACGAGCTAGCATATCGCAAAAAACAAACGAATACTAAATCTTCAAATTGGAGCATTGTAGGTCCAATAACGAATTTCCAAGAAGGGGGAAATCAAGGCTCAGGACAAACGAATGTGTACAGCGTTGACCAATGTTTGACTTCACCCAATGTTTTGTATTGCGGAACAGAACCAGGAGAAGTGTATAAGAGCACGGATGAAGGATTGAATTGGACTTTAGTTTCTAAAAACGAGAATTTCGGGAGTGGTGTTACAGCTGTTGAAGTTCATCAAACTAACCCTGACATTGTTTTTGCAGGAGGAAATAATGGTGTTTTCCGATCGACTGATGGAGGTTTAACCTGGACAAATGTTTTACCAAACACGAATTTGGGCGTGAATGAACTGTTGATTCACCCTACAAACGACCAGCTTGTTTTCGCTTGCACTGACAAAGGTTTATTTCGTTCTTTGGATGGAGGATTAACATGGTCAACACTTTTTTCGAATAAAACATATGATATAAAAGTTAATACAGCTGATGGTTCCATTCTCTATATTGTTCGCAACAATCCATCTGCGATTATTTGTGAATTTCTAAAATCAACAGATTTTGGAGCAACGTGGAATGTTCAAAACAACGGTTGGTATTCATCCTTGGATGCGGCTCGTAACGATGGCGGAGCAAGATTAGCTGTTTCACCCGCCAATCCAAATCGAATTTATGCCTATTTAATTGGGGAATCCAAACCCGATGATTTCGGTTACATAGGCATTTACCGAAGTGATGATGGTGGGGCGACGTGGAGTTTACCAAACGGGCCTGTTGGAGGTCCATATACAACAAGTCACGCAAATTTGGCGATTGGATGGCCTGAATGGACCTATCACCAAGGATTTTACAATTGTGCTCTTATGGCTTCTCCGACAAACCCAGATGAAATTCTCGTTGGCGGTCTTAATCTATACAAATCAACTGATGGCGGGGCAAGTTTTTCCCCCGTTGCCGGTTACGTTGGCGGGCCATTAGGAATGCATGTGGATATGCAAGATTTTAGAATGGTTGGTTCCACTGCTTGGGTTACAACTGACGGAGGAGTTTATCGTTCATCCGATTTTTTTAATTCCAATTATGAATTCCGCATGTCAGGAGTTCACGGTTCCGATTATTGGGGATTTGGAAGCGGCTGGAATGAAGACGTTTTGGTAGGCGGACTTTATCACAATGGTAATTTGGCTTATCACGAAAACTACGGAACTGGTAACTTTCTCGAACTCGGTGGTGGAGAAGCGCCAACCGGTTATGTCAATCCAGGTGAAAATCGTAAAACCTATTTTTCAGACATTTCAGGTAAAATTATTCCCATCAATTTAAATGATCCGATTGCCAATGCAGCATTTGGAATGGCACCAAACGAAAGTTACTGGGCAGCTGAGTCAAGTGAAATGGAGTTTCATCCAAATTGTTATTCCATTGCTTACATTGGAAAAGATAACGCCATTTGGAAAACTACTGATGCAGGAGCTTCATTCAATTCACTCTATACTTTTGGAACCAATTTAGCTAATCAAATCAAGTACATCGAGGTGTCATCGAGTAATCCAAATGTTATTTATTTGAATCAGCAACCAGCCTCGGGATCCAATGGTACTTTATGGAAAACAACGGACGGAGGAGTTACTTGGACTCAATTGAATAAACCAAATGGCAATAGTCGAAGAACACTGTTGTCGTTGAATCCAACCAATGAAAATGAATTGTGGCTAGCTTATCCAGATGGATCAAATGGATTCAAGGTTTTTAAAACATCTAATTCAGGTCAAACGTGGGAAAATTGGACTTCTGCTATTTTCAATAACGAATCGGTTCAAGCTTTGAATTGCATCGCTGGAACTGATGGGGGTTTATACATTGCAACAAATCGAGCGGTATATTACAGAAACAATTCAACACTTTTTCAATTGGACAATTCTGGCTTACCATTATTTACGAATGGCAACATCTTTCAACCATTTTATAGGGATGGAAAAATGCGTTTAGCTACCTATGGAAAAGGAATTTGGGAAAGTAGTTTAAGCGAACAACCGACCCAGCCGATTGCGAGAGCGATGGTTGACAAGTTATCTCAAGAAGTAGTTTGTGCGGTCGATTCGTTTTATTTTGAAGACCATTCTTTTCTAAATCACTTTAATGCGACTTGGAATTGGACTTTTCCAACGGGTTTACCAAGCACATCGAATCAACGAAATCCTGCCGTGTTGTTTTCGCAATCAGGATCTCATTTGGCGATTCTTCAAATAACAGATGGAAATGGCAATTCGGATTCAGACACCATTCAAGTTAGTGTAAACTTTTATAGTTTGCCAACTTCCGTCGCTGAAGGATTTGAGGGAACTTTCGTTCCAAGTGGGTGGAATATTGAAAATCCAAACAACGACGCACAATGGTCACTTTCTTCAAATGCGGGCGGTTATGGGAATACCAGTAAATCAGCAATTTTTGATAATTACAATAATGACTCACAAGGAAATTCAGATGATTTAATCATGCATTTTAATCCATCTTCGATTTCAACAAATCCATTCGTGAAGTTTGATGTGGCTTATGCTCGTTGGGGAGAAGGCTACAGCGACACCTTAGAGGTTTTGGCGTCAACGGATTGTGGCGCATCCTATCAATCACTCTATATGAAAGGAGGATCAGATTTAGCTACTTCCCCTGATCTTCAAGACTATTTTACACCCAATTCATCACAATGGCGAACTGACTCTGTGGACTTAACCGCATATGCCAACGAAGCAAATCTACAAATTGCTTTTCGAAATATCGGTCGTTATGGAAATGTAATCTACTTGGATAACATTAATATCGGTGATTTTGCAACTATTTCTGAAAACGAAACCCTTAAACCAATAATCTATCCAAACCCTGTCAAAGCTGGAGAATCCATTACTATTCAATTTATGGGAGAGTTCACAGGATATTTGATCGATCAAAAAGGTTCAAAAGTTCAGGTTCAAAAAGGAAAAGATAGTTTCAAGTACGCTATTCCTGAAAACATTTCTTCGGGATTATATACTTTACAAATTCAAACCGAATCGATGATTTGGAATGAGCGTATTTCAGTTATTAAGTAACATGTTGTGCGGACTAATTCATTTCTTTTAATGAGATTTCAATTATATTTGTTCTATGCAATCTAATTCACGTTGGTTATTTGATGGTGAACCTGCTCAAACGAGTGAAGGTGCTTTTGTAAAATGGTATGATCATCAGTTTTTCCTTTTGATTCACAACGGAAAAAAATTTCACGGTGAAATTGTAAAGGATGATTCTGAGAATAATCTTTTAACTATTAAAATCAATCACCGAACTTTTCAAGTAAAAAAACGTGGTGAATTGGATGACTTAATCGCGTCGCTCGGTCTCGATAAACCAAAAATCAAAAAACTTAAAGAATTAACAGCGCCAATGCCTGGTCGTGTAATTAAGATTTTTATAAGCGTCGGTGATGAAATTCAACCTGGAGATAATGTGCTTTCGCTAGAAGCTATGAAAATGGAGAATATTTTAAAAGCTGAAGGGGTTGGAAAGGTAAGTTCCATCAATATTTCTGAAGGAGATATTGTTGATAAAGGATCCGTTTTGATATCTTTTGAATAGATAATCTGTTGAAAATGGATATAAACGTGTCCAAATTTCTCAGATCGAAGCTTCTTTTCATAATTTTCATAAAATTTTGTGTTTATAATTCATCTCTAGCGCAATCTGCAAAGGAATACGAAATATATTTATTCGTCTATGATAGCGATCAAACAGAATCGGGAGCCGGTCATGTTGCAATTGCTTTTGGGAATGATTCAAGCAGTTTAACATACTACACAAAGTATCGACAACATGATGGAGGAGGGAAAAAAGAAAAATTCATAAGTTATCACAAAGCATTTTTTTATGATAAAGATGTTCTTAAACTACAGAAACTTTCTCCCTCATTGGTCTTGAAATTAAAGGGAAAACTGCGAAATTCAGCAGATTTAGAAAAGCTTTGTGATCTTTGGAATATCTACGAACCTTGGTCGCTTTTTATCAATAATTGCACGGATGCTGTTAAAAGGGTTTTGAGGGTAACAAAAATTAATCCAGGTTTGGCTTTTTTGATTAGCACGCCCAACGAACTAGTTGAGGACTTGATCTATCACAACGCGAATCGATTCAAGAACAATGAATTTCTTGTTTTATATGGGGATCTTTGTTTTTATCTAAAAAATGAGCCCAATGCCGTTCCACAAACTCTGTTCGGAAAAAGAAAAAAACGGAACGAAAAACCAAATCAAGATTGTTATTAGAAAAAAGTTTTCTTACTAATTCATTTAACCCTGAAATCGTATTTACACTTTACTGCAACTGCTTGAATTTTTCAATAATTTCAGCTTCCTTCTTGGTTACTTTTCCATAAATTGTGGCCACTTCCTCTAAAACTTCAGT
>JBILIY010000008.1:0-11850 GCA_044368815.1 Crocinitomicaceae bacterium | reverse complement strand
TCAATACTTCTTTTGATATTTTGGGATTCAACATAATGGTTGAAATATCTTTAAATAAAATTCCCGGCTTTGGGAAATCAGGAACATCGCGAATGATCGCCTTTAATTTGTCTTCAATTGTCATATTACAAAGTTAAATAAGGAAGTAGTTTTTCAAATGTTTCTTCATCAATTAATACGGATTCTTTAATGTCGTTTAGTGAATTGAATCCTCCGCGTTGATCCCTCATCTTAATGATTGAGTTCGCTTGATTCCAATTTAAGTATGGATGGTTGTTTAATTCGTTAATGTTTGTTGAATTTAGCGATATTTTATTGATTTCTCCTTTTTGAATGAATATGTAATCTTTCAATTTTTCATACGTTTCCAAATTCATTTTCCACACTTCTAAAAGCTGTTCTTTTGAATGGTATCCACCTAATTGTTCGCGATATCGAATGATTTGTTTTGCATAAAATGGCCCAATCCCATTGATTTTGGTAAATTCTTCTACAGTTGATTTATTCAAATCTACTAAAATAGTTGTCGGTCGGTCTTGATTGAGTTCTCGTTCAATTTTTGATAAAGTTTCTTTCTGAGGAAAGTACGTTGAGTCCTTGATTTTATTGAATAATTCTTCCGGTATCACAAAGATTTTTTTCAGATCTTCATTGGAATAAATTCCTCGATTTGTGAATTTCAAAACAACTGTGACTTGCTTTTCCGAAAGACCTAACTTCATCCAATCCTCAAAGGAATATTGATTGGGATCGAATTTTCGTTCAGGAACCTTGTATTTATTCTTCTTTGAATAGTCTTTTTTGTGTTCATACTTGTTTTGAAAAAGGGAGCGAGATTTTTCTAATGATTCTAAGTCTTTTGAAGAAACAATAATATTGTCTTCCGTTTCGAACAGCATTAAAAATCTCGGTGTAAAAACTACAATAATCGAAAAGAAGAATAAGGTAAAAACTCCCCTTCTGTTTCTTTTTGAAATATAAAAAGGATCTTGTTCTTGCATGAATGCTAGTCTGATTTGCGATTTGCAAGATAGTAAATGGGAATTCCTAATAGTACTATTAGTAGCCCCATTCCAGCGTTTTTAGTATCATAAATCAATAAATCAACACAAATAGCTAATGTTAATATTATGTAAAGTACTGGAACATAGGGGAAACCAAAAGCCTTATAGGGCCTATCCGCTTCTGGTTCTTTTTTTCGTAAAATAAAGATTCCTCCAATGGTTAAAATATAAAATAAGAGTGAAGCAAAAGTACTATAAACTAATAAATCCCCATATTTTCCTGACAAACAAAGGACGCTAGCCCAAACACATTGAATCCATAAAGCTACACTTGGAACGGAATTTTTATTGAGATGACCCGCTTTTTTAAAGAAAAGTCCATCTTTCGACATGGCATAAAACAAACGAGATCCCGCTAAAATAAGCCCATTGTTACATCCAAAAGTTGATATCATAATCAATCCTGCCATAACAAAAATCCCAGCGTTTCCAATAATCATAGATGCGGCACTTGAACCTAATCGATCGTCGAAAGCAAACATTATACCTTGTTCAACAGCATTTTTACCATCTGGGCTGCCATGAATTGGTAATAAAGCCAAGTAAGCCAAGTTTGCCAAAATATAAATAATCGTAACGATTAACGTCCCAAAGAACAAACTACGTGGAATATTTTTTTGTGGATTTTTTATCTCTCCTGCAATGAATGTAACGTTATTCCATGCGTCAGATGAAAACAATGAATTAATTATTGTTGCGCCTAATGCTCCTAACAAAGCAAAACCAGTTAAAGTAATAGTTGTAATTGATTTATCATCATTTACGATGGTTTTCTTAGCGACCCACAAGTCTTGACAGTTTTCTGAAAATGTGTCCGAGTTTAAACCAATAACTAAACCAAGGACAATCAAAGAAAATAAGGCTAATAATTTTGCGCCTGTAAAAATCAGTTGAAGCAATTTTCCATTTTCTACTCCTCCAGCATTCAGTTTGGTCAGTGTAATAATGCTCCCAATTGCGAGTAGCTGACCAAAAGTGATTTTAAAGGAAGAAGTGATTTCCAAAAAAACATTATTCAATCCAGGGAAGAAAACACCAGCGTATTTTGCAAAAGCGACCGCAACAGCTGCTATTACACCTGTTTGAATTACAGCAAAAACGGTCCAGCCATAAAGGAATGAGGCCAATTTACCATAAGCTCTTTGGATATAAACATATTGACCTCCAGCTCCAGGCATCATTCCTGCAAGTTCCCCGTAGCTTAAGGCAGCGAAAACGGTAATTAATCCTGTTAATAACCAAAGAACAATGAGCCAACCTGCAGAACCAATATCGCGCATCATGATGGTTGTCACGATAAAGATTCCAGAACCAATCATGGATCCTGCGACAAGACTAGTCGCATCCACTAATCCAAGCGTTCGTTTGAAGTTTTCGCTCATAATAAACCGAAAAGAAGCTTAATCTTGCTCGGTGTTGTCTTCAGACGCATTTAAAATAGCATCATGTCCACGTAAAGACTCTGCTAACTCCAGGTCATTCAAGTGGCTGTGATTGCGGGAGTATAAAAAATACACGATAATACCAAGTGATGACCAGCACAGAAATGCTACCCATGTTTCAGGTCGAACGAAGTACATTAATGAAATATTGAAGGCAGCACCCAATGGCCCAACTAAAAACAGAAGAGGTGTTTTAAATGGCCGCTCTAATTGGGGTTGTTTCACACGCAAAACCACTACTGCGATAGAAATCATGGCAAATGCTAACAAGGTTCCCATAGAACACATTTCAGAAACACTGTTGATTGGCGTCACAGCGGCAACTATAGAAATGATTGCTCCGACTAAAAAAGTACTTCTCGATGGCGTTTTGAATTTTGGGTGAATGTATCCAAACATATTTTTAGGTAAAAGACCATCTTTCGCCATTCCGAGGAAAATACGCGTTTGGCCCAACATCATAACCAACATCACAGATATTAAGCCGGCTGTTGCTGCTATAACAATGATATAAACGGCCCAAGTTAATCCAACACCAGAGAAGGCAGAAGCAACTGGTGCGCGCATATCCAATTCACTGTATTTAACCATTCCTGTTAAAACCAGAGAGACAAGGATATATAGAACTGTACAAATAATCAATGAAGCAATAATAGCAAACGGAACATCTTTCTTTGGGTTTTTAGCTTCTCCCGCCTGAGTGGAAACAGCATCAAATCCAATATAGGCAAAAAACACAATGGTGGCCGCAGTTAATACTCCGCTAACTCCAAAATGAGATGTTCCTTTGTAATCGACATATTCATCCGGGATGAATGGCGTCCAATTTGCAGTATCAATATAAAACGCACCAGCAATAATAACAAAAAGCACCACTAATACTTTTACAACAACAATAATGTTGTTCGTTTTAGCAGCCTCTTTTATACCTTTAACAAGAATCGAAGTTACCACCCAGGTAATCAAAAAAGCAGGCAAATTAACCGCGAAACCAGGTAAAGAAATGTCAGAGTAATGCTTTCTTAATTCTTCAGCATTTGAACCATTCGCAATGTCTACTAGAGTTGTTGGACTTTTCGCCTCCTTAATTAACGCGAAAGCCTCTTTAGAATTTTTCAGACTATTTTTAATTGTTGCCATATCTGGTAATTGAGACTGAATATGCGCAATAACCTCTTTGCTATTTTGAAAATGAAGTTCTTTCAATGCCGACTTCTTTTCAGCCAAACCTTGGCTGAGTAGTTTAAAATCCATTTTTGGTTGAATGGATAATAAGTAATCTTGAATTTGTGTAATGCCCAAAGCATCGCCAACAGTAGCCTTTGCTGTAGTGTAGTCCATCATCAACCAAATCGGGAGATGAACATGTATAAGATCTAATAACTTACCAAAGTAACCACTCCAGCTTACCGCAACGGTTGTGGCTCCCATCATATATTCTAAGATTAAGTTCCAACCAATAATCCAAGCAAAAATCTCACCTACTGTTCCGTATGAGTAGGCGTAAGCAGAACCTTCAACGGGTAGAACGGCAGAAAATTCTGCATAACAAAGTGACGCGAATAAACACCCAACCCCCGCAATAACGAAAGCAAGTGCAAGTGCAGGTCCAGCATGGTCATGTGCCGCAATACCAGTTAATGTAAAAATTCCACCACCAATAATTGCCCCAATTCCAAGGGAAGTTAATCCCCAACGACCTAAAATACGATTTAAATCATTTTTTTTCATATCCGCTTCGAATGCGGAAATTGGTTTTTTACGCCAAGGACTTTTAGCCATTTTTAAGTAATTTTTTGATTGAAGTGATAAAGATAACTTTTTCAGTATGAAAAACAACCTCTTTCTTATATTAAATCAAGGGTTTCTTCAAGTGTTTTCGGATTGTAACCCAATACATTCCGTGATTTTGTCAAATCAAATCCTGTTTTTGGAGGTCTCTTTGCCGGTTGATTTAAGGTGCTACTATCTGTTCGAATCAGGGTTTCTCTTGACAATCCAAAATAACTTGCAACACGTTCGACAATTTCGAAAATTGATATCGTTTCAGGTCCAGAAATGTGATAAATACCTGATTTATCTAGTTCACAAATCCGAATGCACGCCCAAGCCAAGTCATCTGCCCAGGTTGGTGCTCGAAATTGATCATCGATGATTCGCATTTCTTGACCCTTTGATAACGCCTCCTTTGCCCAACAAACTATATTTGTTCGAGATAAATTATTACCGATACCATAAACGATTATAGTTCGAACGATAGAATAATTTGGGTATGAATCATTTAATAAAAAACGCTCTGCATCCACTTTCGATTGCGCATAGACACTTAGCGGATTAGGTTCATCCTCTTCCTTGTAATTTCCTTTTTCTCCATCAAAAATAAAATCGGTAGAGAGTAGTTGAAAATGAGCTTGAATTTTTTTTGCTTCATTGAATAGCTTTTGAGTCGCAAGTACATTCGTTTCATAGCAATCATTAGGATTCAACTCACATGCGTCAACATTTGTCATGGCCGCTGTATGAATAATGTGAGTAGGAAGAAAGGAGTTAAAAACCCCAGCTATTTCCATTTCTGAGCAAATATCCATCGAAAAATAGCATGTATCTTCACAATCCGGATTTCTGTTTTCTCCTTTGGATGTTGCCAAGAACTCAATTTTTCTTTTTTTTAGTTGCCGAACTATTTTTTGACCCAATAGTCCGTTACTTCCAGTTATTAAAATCCTCATCTTGAGTTAAATTAATTCAAAAATAGTGTTAACGTTTTTAATTTGTTGAGCATTTCCAAGAACGAAAAGTGAAGAATGTTCTTCAATTCGCATCGATTCATCGGGGTTGATGATATAAGTGCCATCTTTTGTTTTAAACCCAACTATGGTTGCACCTGTCTGTTTTTTAATTTCCAATTCACCGATGGTTTTACCTCTATATTTTTCAGGTAATTGTTCGAATGAAATTCCTTCAATATTAGTTCCGTGCTGTCCCTCAAGTCTGATTTGATCGAGAAATTCTATCACTTCTGGTGCTGAAACAATTGAAGCCATATGCGTTCCACCAATTGAATCAGGCATAATTACATGGTGTGCTCCTGCCATTTTTATTTTTGCTACCGATGAGCGTTGAGAAGCACGAGAAATTATTTGAAGCTTTGGATTAATTGATTTAGCCGTAAGAACGATAAACAAGTTGTCAGCATCATTTGGAAGACAAGCAACGAGCGTATGAGCTTTTTCAATATTAGCTTGATTTAAAACCTCATCGCGTGTTGCGTCTCCAGAAATATGTGGAAATTGTTCCAATAGGTCTTCTTTTCCCTGTGTTTTTTCTTCAATCATAAGCACTTGAAATTGGGCAAATTTTAAATCATTTGCTACTTGAATTCCTACACGCCCCATTCCACAAACGACAACATGATTTTCCATAAGATTGATTTGATCGATTAATTTATACTTTTTAATTTCCCGGCCAAGTTCACCTGAAGCAATTAAGGATGTGATCGTGGAAATAAGATAAGCAAATGTACCAAAAGTCCCTAAAATTAATAGAGCTGTAAACATTCTTCCCGCATTGCTGAGAGGGTGTGTCTCACCAAAACCAACAGTGGTTATTGTAATGACAGTCATGTAAAAGGAATCAAAAAAGCTCCAATTTTCAATAATCATAAAACCACTTATTCCGACTAAGAAAATAGCAAGAAGTACAAATGCTACAATGTAAAAGCGTTTGAAGATTTTCCAATGTGTCATAGTTCCCAAATCGAACGATTTCGTTTCGCCTTCAGTTGAAAATAATGCTTGTGTTCTAATATCCAAGCCATAATTAGATACAGAAGAACGGGTGATCCCAGGGCTATGAACGAGAAATAGATGAATCCCAATCTGACCTTTGTCGAATTAATGCCCAATTTACGAGCCCACCATTCGCATACACCGTATGATTGCATTTCGAAAAAGAAGATCACCTTTTGAAAAAACCGCTTCATATTCCTATTATTTTTTTACCAACCTCACAGTTCAAACACGCTTTTCTTGTGCAAAATTGCTTATAAATTTCTAAAAGTGCTTGCGAATCAAAGGCGTTTTTTGGCTGAACACCAATATCTTCCCATTTTCGAGTTAAATGATTCGATTCTTTTGGAATTAATAGTAACAGACGAAATGCTTTTTCCAACAACTGTTGGTTATCTAGTTTATTCCCTTTCCAAAAAACAAATCGAACGACACAATTGATCAAAAAATTATTCAAAAGAAACCTGCTATTGATTTTCGCTTTTTTGAATTGTTGTTCAAAGTACATGGAAATCATAGATGCAGGTAGTTCCCAAAAAGGAAATTCAAATTCAAACGTTTTAACAAATGCGATAAACTGATTTAGTCGTTTTTCTGGATCAGAATGCAATCCTTTTCGTTTCCATAAAAATTGGGATAGGATTTCGTGTTTCTTTTTATCGTCGAAATTTTTGAGTTCATCTAATGAATAGGAATTAATTAGTTGTTCGAACGGTTGTGCATTAACAGATGTTCCAAATGCATTCGCAGCGAATTTTAAAAAGATTAAATGATCGTCTTCTATTCTATTAAAGTGTTTTTCGGAGGTTTTATCCTTAAGTCTATCTTCTATCGCCCGAATTTTCATGTTGTCGAGCTCCTTGTGGTTTTCATTAATCAATGATTCACATGGGAAACTTTTTTTCTTAAGATTTAGTTTTGAGTATTTTAAATAATGATTTAAATCAATGTGAGATCTCAGTTCAATAACGGGAAGGGTTCTTCCTTGCGCGGTAACTTCCATATCATGAGTATAAACAACATGAAGAACAACATTGTTGTAGGCTTTATCCAAATGATGTTTGTGTCGATACCAGTCGGAAGATTTCACGTGAAGTTCAATTGATCCAACCCAAACCAAATCATCGATTCGAATTTTGGCTAATGAGAAGTCGGGACCGCTTTCTAAGGCGTTGTATTCACCAACATCAAGAATATCGATTAACTCATTTTTTGTTGTTTTTATTTGATGAAAGGGGAGCCGTTTTTTGTTCCAAATAAAATGCAGGTAATATTCGTTCACTATAATCCGATTTATAATGAATTTACAAAAAAAAAGCGTTCATTCGAACGCTTTAAAAGATTATCTTGGAAGAGGAGTTGTAAATTTAGTCCAACTCGGATCAGGAATTATCTTGGTGGTAGCTGGATCAAAGTCAACAGCTGTAATTTTTGCGGTTGTTCGTCGATTTATCTGATGTAGTTTTTCAAATTTTGCCTTATCAGTCGTTTTGAATTGATTAATGTATTCTTCAGTTAACTTAACATCTTTTCCTGTTTCATCTTTCCACATAGCAGCATCTGATTCTCCCTTTCCTTCAGGCCGAATTCTTCGCGGGTCAATCCCCTTTTGCTCAACCAAATACTTATAAACAGCTTTTGCTCTGTTCTCAGACAATACCTTATTGTGAAGTTCTGTGTCACGAGCATCTGTGTGCGAAAATAAATCAATAGTTACATTTGGATTTTCAGTTAACAAATCAGATAAAAACTTAAGAGAGTCATTTGACATACATGTCGCGTCATTAATAAATGACCATTGATCCAAAGGATAGCGAACCTCTGGTGTTCTGATTTCACCAATAGGAATAAGTGGAATTTCAATAATAAAACTTTGACTTTGATCTAATCCTTTTGTTGTGATTTTCGCTCCTTTTTTATTTTCGTAATAACCTTGTTTTGAGGCCATTATTTGATAGTCATTATCCACAGTTATATAACGCACACCTTTTCCTTTATCCGCCCATTTTTCCGTTTGGCCTTTTTCATTGGTTTTACCCCCCCACTTCATATCCTTACATGTGGAGCAAGTTACATCCACTTGAGCATCTTTGATTCGCACATTTTTCTTTCCAACTTCATATACAACTACTCTAAGGTCATATAAATCTGGAGGAGTAGAGAAGCTCCAAATATCTGGGGCATATTCTACTGTGCTACCGGCTTTTCTTTCGGAAGTAAAGAAACCAGACTTACCATCAAAATCACACATCGCATAGTCGTTTCCAGGAGAATTGAATGGATAACCTTTGTTTACTACATTTTTCCATTTATTTTCAGTTGGAGCAGTTCGCTCTGCCTCGAAAATGTCCATCCCACCAATTCCTGGCCATCCGTTACTCGCGAAGTAAAGTTGGCCTTTTGGACCTATTGAAGGGAAAAGTTCATTCCCTGAAGTATTGAATTCAGCACCCATGTTCTTTGGAACAGTTTCCCAAGATTTGTTTTTCTTGTCGTATCCAATATACCACAAATCCATTCCACCAAGACTTTTTGTACCTCCACTTTCTTTCATGTCAGATGCAAAAATCAGCATCATTCCATCTTCAGTAATACACGGATGTCCAACAGATATTGTACTGTCGGTTTTTAAAGTCATTTTTTCAACGTTTTCAAAACTTTCCCCGTTTACATCAGCTTTCCATATATCACAACCTAAATTTGCTTTAGCGGCATTAGGACAGCGGGTAAAAAACATTATTTTTTTCTTAGAATCAAAGCATACTGTTCCTTCGTTTTCATTCGTGTTAATGATACCATCATTATCAATAGATTTAACCCCTGTTGGATTTCCCGTTTCATCAAAAGTAGCGACAAAAATATCCATGTACTTTTCACCGGTAATCGGATCTCGTCCTGTGCCAAAACTTTCTTCACGGCTAGAACCAAAATAAATCACCTTACCTTTTTTATCAAAGAAAGCTGGAGCCATGTCAAAATTCTTTGTGTTGATTTTTGTTTCACACTTTACTACGATTTTCGGTTCATTGGAGTCGAAATCTTTGTATTTTTCACAAGCAGCCAAAGCGTTTTCAACTTCTTGCGTTTTTTGATTTGGAGCAATTTTCTTGAATTCCTTATAGCTTTTTGCAGCTCCGTCAAAATCTTTCAACATGCGCTGCATTTCACCCTTCAAGTAGTATATTTCTGGTTTTTCGTTAAAATATTTTAATTCAACGCATACCCCATACCACTCATTCGCCTTGTCATATTTTTCTAGATTTCTATAACTTTCAGCTACCTTAAAAGCCATGCTACCCTTATCTTTTATAGAACCCTTTGTGCCTAACTTTTTAAAGGCATCTTGACATTTTGTGATGGCATCAAAATAGTTTTTAGCATCAAAAGCCTTGTTGGCTTCTCGTAAGTATTTTGGGTCTTGTTTACCTTGCTGAGATAAACTTATTCCTGTGAAAAACAGCGTAAAACTTAAAATTAAAATATGCTTCATATGATGTTTTTTAATATAATCACGTTTAAACTAAGGAAAGCAAAAATAAACAAATTTTGTTAACACTCCGAATATTTTCTCCACTGCGTCAAAAGGTTAGCGAATTGCAAAGGCAGTTCGCTCTCGAATCTCATGAAGGCCTTGTTCGTTGGGTGTTTAAAACCAATTGTTTTGGCGTGTAATGCTTGTCCTGGTAATAAGTCGAAGCAGTTTTGTATAAATTTAGTATAATTGGAACTAGTGGTTCCCTTTAAAAGTTTGTTGCCTCCGTATTCCAAATCATTGAATAAGGGGTGGCCTATAGACTGAAAATGAACTCGAATTTGGTGAGTTCTTCCAGTTTCTAATTTGCATTCAACAAGAGTAACTAGACCAAATCTTTCCAAAACCCGATAGTGCGTTACAGCATGCTTACCATGATCTCCATTTGGAAATACAGCCATCACTTTTCGGTTTTTTATTGATCTTGCAACGTTTCCTGTAATTGTTCCACCCTCTTCTAAATTGCCCCAAACAAGCGCATAATAAATTCTTTCAGTTGTTCGTTCAAAAAACTGAGAAGCAAGATCGGTTAGCGCCAACTCCGTTTTAGCTATAACCAATAAACCAGTTGTGTGCTTATCGATTCGATGGACTAACCCTGGTCGGCCATAATAATCTTTTGGAGGGTTAGGAAGATTATCAATGTGATAAACCAAGGCGTTGACTAGCGTGCCCGTATAGTTACCGTAACCTGGGTGAACTACCATATTCGCGGGCTTGTTTACGACTAAACATTGATCATCTTCATAGATTATATCGATTGGAATATTCTGCGGAATCAATTTTAATTCTCGAATCGGATAAGGAAGAACAATAGCAACCTCATCTCCCGGCTTGACGCGGTAATTTTGTTTTACTTTTTTTCCATTGACGTGGATATTTCCATTTTTGGCCGCAATTTGAACTTTATTTCTAGAAGTATTGGCTAATCGATCGATTAAAAATTTATCGATTCGAACCATTTCTTGACCTGGATCCGCCTTAAATCGGTGGTGTTCAAATAATTCTTCTTCCTGCTCGGAATCGAATTCCAAATCTTCAATCATTGTTTGATTACCTTATAGGTTTTTTCTGAAATAGTTGGAATACGAACAAAATAGATTCCATTTCTGAATTCAGACATATCGATTTGTGTTGAAGTTGATTTCAGGAGTATACGACCAGATGAATCGTACAATTCAATGTCTGCTGAATTTACAAGCCCTGCAATGTTAAGATATTGTGAGGTCGGATTAGGATATAAAATCACTTTTTCTTCAGTTTTCAATGAATTGGATGACAATATTGGATCCAACGCTGTGGAAAAGACTGGACGTATCATTGCCGAACCTGAAAATGGGCTTGTTAGCCAAGTAAATCCGCCATCTACACTGAAACGGATGGTTTCGGAACGATCGATGTTTCTATCCAAGCCTAAATTCAGCCTTTCCGGATCCAATTGCCTCCAACCAATGTGAAATTTTTCCCCAACAGGCACTTTCATGGTGTCTGAAAAATAGTAAGTGTGAAATTGATTCGTCTCGTCTCCGTAAACAGGGTTATTTGGAAAAAACGCATCATCTTCATACAAGACATTTCCTGGCACGCCGTTATTATCGTCCCAAACGGTCACTAAAAAAAGTTTATTCGAAACATCCGTTACAGATGGAACAAAATGCATATTGATTCCAATTAATGCATCAGGTTGGTAAGCATTAAATTCAATAGCAAGCCTAGCCTGTGGGCCTGTTGGTCCGAATGCCGCCTCCGCCGAACCATCATCATAGCTGTAAAAATTGAAAAATTTTTGATAAAAGATGGATGAATCGTTCACGTTGAAATTTGGAAATTGTGCAGATGCATTTGCCTTCACTTCAAATGTTTGTTGATTTCCAGCTTTTGTTCGGTCAAATTCGTAACCATTTGAACAGTCATTGTATGAGGTATGAGTAGTTCTTGCATTGTAATTTATGTTAGACTCAGCTAAATTAAATCCTTGTAAAGTGAAATTACCCTCAAAAGCACCATTGTAGGAAACATTGATT
>JBILIY010000007.1:0-11918 GCA_044368815.1 Crocinitomicaceae bacterium | reverse complement strand
TTCCATCCATTACCCTGAAAATTCTGGTTATTTGAAATTCAATGTAGATGAAGTCATCGATGAAGATTATCATTTTAAAACCGTTCTTGGAAAAGCAGAACTATGTTTCATTACTTCAACCAAACAAATAAACAGTATAATTTCCAAAAATAATCGCTCGACTTTTATAATTTTCTTAGTGGTATTTCTTTTCTCAAGTTCCATTTTTTTATGGTTCACGCTGAAAATATCAAAACCGTTTAAAGATTTAGTTACCTTGGCAAATAAAATTGAATCTCAGGATTACAGGGAAAATAAAATGAATCTACCCGATACAAAGGAAATTCAAATTTTATACAAAAGTCTTATTTCATTGATGGATTCATTAAAAACCAGGGAACAATTTAAAGACAATTTATTGAGTGAATTAGAAGTTCAAGTAAAAGCACAAACACAAGAGTTAAATCAATTATCACTTGTAGCCAAACACACAACCAATGGTGTTGTAATTACCGATCGGGATCGAAAAATTATATGGGTGAATAAAAGCTTTGAAAAACTTACAGGATATTCTCTTGAAGAAGTAAAAGGAAAAACTCCCAAACTTTTTCAATTTGAAAAAACGGATCGGGAAACAATTGCTCGAATCAACAAAAGTCTTTCCGAAAATAAAGTTGTCAATGAAGAGATTTTAAACATTGCAAAAAACGGAAGAGAATATTGGCTATCGTTGAACATAGTTCCGATTTTTAACACCGAAAATCAAATTGAGGGGTATATAGCTGTTGAAATTGACATTACTGATAAAAAGAACAGAGAGGTAATGGTTCAGAAGATGAATGAAACACTAGAACAAAAAGTACTAGAAAATACTAAAAAGAATATTGAACTATCAAAATCACTTGTGGAGCAAGATAAACTTGCTACAATTGGTGAAATCTCTGCAGGAATTGCACACGATCTTAATACACCTCTTGGAACAATTCGAGTTGGAGCAGATAATGTTCGATTTATGATTGATCATCTTCTGACAAAAGAACTTAATTCGTTGAGTTCCGAAGATTTGAAGTTCATTCTTCATAATGCGCCAACGAGAGACGTGGAAAATTTCATTGGTGGAATGCAGCTGAGAAAAGAGAAAGCGGAATTTCTTGAATTTCTAAAATTAAAATATAATGAACTTGATGAACAGCTTTTAAATGGTATTGCAGAGTTAATGGTGAAAGCGCGGATTTCTGTAAATGACGATGAAATTATTAAACGAATCTTATCTTCTTCAAAACCATTGCTTTTTGCAGACGTATTCTACCAGATCTACCAGGCTTGTAATCAACTTGAAACTATTAAAGGCTCAAGTGACAAGGCTGTTAAGGTTGTACAAGATGTTCGATCATTCATAAAAGGAGAAACCAGTCAGAACGAAAAGCGATTGTTTAATCTGAAAGAAAATATTTCAACTGTTCTAGGTGTGTTCAGATATGAGTTGGAGCACGGTGTTGATTTACGCTTTGAAATCGATCCAACTTTCGAAATGGTTGGATTTGACGTGAAACTTTTTCAGCTTTGGTCTAACTTAATAAAAAATGCGATTGAAGCGATGGACGAGCAAGAGAAAAGGTACATCGGAATCTTTTCAAAAATTGAGGAAAATAAACTACATGTAATATTTGAGAATAATGGCCCAAAAATTCAAGATGCTGTTAAAGAACATATGTTCAAGAAGTTTTATACAACCAAAGAAAAGAAAAGTGGCTCAGGACTAGGACTCAGCATCGTTAGAAATATCATAACTGATCATAATGCGTCGATAGATGTTTATTCTGATGACGAAATAACAAGATTTACAGTTTCGTTTGAATTAAAATAAAACCTGCTTCAAAGTTGATTCAATCTAAAATCTCAGTTTGATTTTTCTCTTTCTTTGACTTTATTAATTGAAGAATGATTATCAGGGATGATAAAATTAGCGTTAATATTGCCGAAAAATCTTGAAGCATATACAATGTAATTAAATTCCCGTACTTCTCCACCAAACTGAATTGAAACCAAAAAAATAGCGCGCTTAGTAATTGAAGAAATCCTAAGATTGCAGTTGTAATTCTAATAGTCTTCGTTGTCATTTAAATTTCGGAACCAAGTAATTTTTCACATAATCTGCGACCCCTTCCTCCAACGTATGAAATGGTTTTGAATAATCTGTTTTAATAAGTTTGGACATATTCGCCTCTGTAAAATACTGGTATTTGTCACGAATGTCAATTGGTGTGTCAACAAATTCGATTTTAGGCTCCAAATTCAAGGCTTTGAATGTTAAGGTAGCTAAATCCAAGAAAGTTCTAGCTTTTCCAGATCCCAAGTTATAAATCGCCGATTGTGGCTTTTCATTCATCAGGTATTCGCAAACACTCGCAACATCTTTGACGTAAATAAAATCACGCAACTGACCACCATCCGAATAATTTGGATTGTGAGAACGGAATAAGTTCATTTTGCCATTCTCTTTGATTTGCTTGAACGTATGAAAAATCACACTTGCCATTCGACCTTTGTGATATTCGTTCGGACCATACACATTGAAAAACTTCAATCCGGCCCAAAAAGGAGGTGTTTTCGTTTGTATCAAAACCCATTTATCAAAATCATTTTTAGATTCTCCGTATGGATTTAAAGGTTTCAATTTCGCAATAACTTCGTGACTATCATCGTAGCCAAACTCTCCCCCACCGTATGTCGCAGCACTACTGGCATAGACCAACGAAATTTGTTTCTCTGCACAAATCGTCCAAATTTCTTTTGAATAATTCAAATTCAACTCGTTGAACAATTCAACAGACATTTCAGTTGTATCCGTTCTAGCCCCAAGGTGAAAAACAATGTCAATTTTCTCTTGGTTATTTCTTAGCCAACTGGAGAAATCGGTTCGGTCTATTTTCTGAATGTATTTTTTATCGGCGTAATTGGGAACTTTATCCTCACGAGAGAAATCATCCACCAAAATCAAATCTTCGTGACCTTTTTCATTAAGGTAGCCAACTAGATAACTCGCTATAAAACCGGCGGCGCCTGTAATGACAATCATTGGTTGTAATTAGAATAAACCGTTAATTTCGGCATCAATCGAATTGATAATTTTACCCAAATCCTCCTGACTTTCAGGAAAACGATTGTTATCGATGTCAATGATTAACAATTTACCCTTGTCATAAGTTGAAATCCAAGCTTCGTAACGCTCATTCAATCTTTTCAAATAATCTAAACGAATGCTTTCTTCGTAATCACGACCTCGCAATTGAATTTGATTTACTAAGGTTGGAACACTCGCGCGCAAATAGATTAACAAATCCGGAGCCGACACGAATGAGTCCATCAAATTGAAAAGCGAAAAATAATTTTCAAAGTCACGTGTTGTCATCAAACCCATCGAATGGAGGTTAGGAGCAAAAATAAAGGCATCCTCGTAAATCGTGCGATCTTGAATAACTGTATGTTTCGTTTCCTTGATTTCTTGAATCTGTGTAAATCGACTATTCAAATAATAGATCTGAAGATTGAAAGACCAACGCTGCATATCGTGATAAAAGTCATTCAAATAAGGGTTTTGGTCGACATCTTCAAAATGTGTTTCCCAACCGTAATGCTTTGAAAGCATGTTTGTTAAGGTCGTTTTTCCAGAGCCAATATTTCCTGCTACAGCAATATGCATAATCAATTTTTTAAGAACGATAAAATTAAAATAAAACTACGAATTGAGCACCGAAATTTTCAGCTTATTTGACTGAATATTTGGAAATAATTCTTTCAGAACGAAAATATAAAAATTCTCCTTGAATTTTGAAATCAATTACATTTTTTTCCGGGCAACTAATTGAATTTTCTTCGTTCGATGATAAATTGAGAATAATGATTTTGTTATTGTTTAGATTAAAAGCCTGTTGATCTTTGCCACTCGAAATCTGTGCGAAATTTTCTAGTTGCACTCCAGTTTCAGAAAGCATTTGATCAAATTGATATACTTTGCCATTCACTAATGTTAGGTAAAGGAAATTATCCTTCTCAGTTAAGTCTAAAAAATCAGAAGTTTCATTTAAAATTCCTTTCATGTTTTCGACTCGTTGGATAATTTTATCATTTACGATATCGATTAAGAGAATGGTAGAACGATATTCATCCAAAATCCAGATTAAGTTGGAACGATTTGATGTCGCAATCAACTTCGCGTTTTTCACATCAAATGCATCGAAATATTTGCAATTTCCATTCAAGGTTAGTGTATTATCCATGAAACAAACACTTTGTTGTTCTTCTGAAAACAAAACTAATTTCATTGCATTAATAGGTTCAATCTCACTAATTGCCCCTAATGATTTTATACTTTGAGCATACGTTTGTTTGCCACTTGAGTCCAATTTTGAAATGGAATTATTCTGAACCACATATATATTTCCAAGATAATCGACATTCCAAATATCAATTGGTTTTTGAAAGACATATTCCTTTCGTTTAACCAAACTAGTTGAATTCGTCTGCGAATAGGATGCGCTGATGCCTGCAACTAAAATAAAAGCGAAGAAAAAAAGTCTTTTCACAACTGAAATTTAGTCATTCTTTAGCAGAATCTGTTCCAAAATTTCACGATTGTTCATCAAACGCGGAACTTTATGCTGACCGCCTAACTTATTCTTAGACTTCAACCATCGATGAAAGGTTCCTGTTTTTACGAAATGATACCTTGGAAAATCGATATTCAAATTTTGATAACGCTTAACATCATAATCAGAATTAAATTTTTTAAGTGCTTCGTCTAATACAACTTTAAAATTTTCAACGTTTTCAGGTTCTTTAGCAAATTCTATAATCCACTCGTGACCACCATTTGACTTCTGTATATTGAAGTATGGTGCAACGGTGTATTCTACTATGGCCGAATTTGTTTTTGAACAAGCTTCAGAAATGGCCTTCTCTGTGTGGTCTACTATCATTTTTTCACCGAATCCATTGATAAAATGAGAAGTTCTTCCTGTAACACGGAACCTAAAAGGTTTGATTGAAGAAAAACGAATCGTATCGCCTATAATGTATCTCCAAAGTCCAGCGGAAGTTGAAATAACCAGCGCATAATCAACATCCGTTTTAACTTCTTCCAATGAAACAACAGTTTTCGAATTGATTCCATCAAAATCGGTCATCGGAATGAATTCATAAAAAACCTCTGAATTTGTCAATAATAATAAATCTTTAGAATGAAGTTGATCTTGCAAACCGAAATATCCTTCCGAAGAGTTATAAGACTCTACATAATTCATTTCGGGATTTCCAATCAACGCATCGAATTGCTGTTGATATGGCCCGAAGTTCATTCCACCGTGGATATACAATTCTAAATTTGGCCAAACTTCAGAAATTGTTTTTTTATCTGAAATTTCCAAAACCCGCTTTAACAGAAGCAAAGTCCAACTGGGAACGCCGGCTAGTATGCAAATATTTTCCTGAATTGTTGCCTTCGCCATGTCGTTGAGTTTCTTTTCCCAATCCGATTGCAAAGCGATTTCCTTTTTTGGGGCTCTCCTCCACTCCGTCCACCAAGGTAAATTATTAACGATGATAGCGGACAAATCTCCAACGAAAATTCCATTTTCTTTTGTCTGTGTTTCCCCACTTCCACCAACAATTAGGTGTTTAGCATTAAAAAGTTTCCGCCCTGGTAAATTGGCATAATACTGCGCAAGTAAATCTTTTCCTCCAGCGTAGTGATTATTAAAAAGTGAATTAGTAGTCACAGGTAAAATTTTAACTCGATCGGCTGTTGTGCCTGAGGATTTTGCGAACCAATTTGTTTTTCCTGGCCAAAGGAGATTATCTTCTCCCTGAATACTACGATCAATTGCCACTTTAAGAGAACCATAATCTTGAATTGGGACTATTTTGGTGTAATCAGTATATGTTTCAATTGAATGAAACTGATTTTTTTCTCCAAATTCAGTTGTTTTACCTTCAGAAATTAAATAATTGAAAACAAAAAGCTGTAATGCTAGAGGATTATCTCTGCATTCGTTCAACCGAGCCATTCGTTTACCGATCAACCATGAAAAAACTGAGTTGAATGGCATGGCTCGACGTTGTTAGTTAATTATCCCCAAATAAGAATCGAAGTGATAATGGCAATCAACGCGATTGTATACATTGTTCCCAACGCTACTGTTGAATCATCAAAATAACTGCGGTTCCCTGAATCATTTGAATGTGAAGACATACTTATTTATTTTTTATCAAAATTAGGAAATGTTTCTAAATGGAAATCGATGAAATAAAAAAAATAAAAAAAATCCCGATTGAATGCAACCGGGATTTACTGTTTAACTAAATTCTCAATTAATCTCTGCTTCCAAACAGTCTTAGGATAGTCATGAACAAGTTTACAAATGTGATGTACAAGCTCAATCCTCCGAAAATCTCCATTTTCATTTTGATGGAAGGATCCATTTCAACGTTGTGAGCTAAGTTCTTTAATTCTTGCATTTTGTAAGCAACTAATCCAGTGAATACAAACACGCAGATATACGTAATCATTTTATCCATTCCTGAACTTTGAACAAACATATTTACCACGCTTGCCAATATTACTCCAAACAAAGCCATGTAAAGCAAACTTCCAAATTTCGTCAAATCTGTTTTGGTTGTATAACCTAGAACCGCCATTAAAGCGAATACCCCTGCAGAAACAAAGAATGAAGTATAAATTGATGCCGAAGAGTATACAATAAAAATTGATGATAAGCTTAATCCCATTAAAGCAGAATAAGCAATAAATAGCACCAACATAAGTTTTGTTGAAATGCGTTCAAAACCAAGGCTCATTGCAAATACAATTGCAAGAGGCGCAAATGCTGAAACCCAGAAAAATATCGAATAACCACCAGTTTCTTGATTAAGAAACAAATACCTAAAATAATCATCATTGGTTCCAACAAGGAATGCTAAAATCCCTGAAATACCCAAGGCTGCAAACATGTAAGAATATACGTTTTTGATAAAATCTACTGCAACGTCCTTTGAAACGCTGGGTTGGTTGGTGTTAAAATAGTTATCCATACTTAATGTAATTTTGCTTGAACTAAATTAATAAATTCTTTTCTTGTAGCATCATTGTTAAGAAAAATTCCAGTAAACGCACTAGTCGTTGTAGCTGAATTCTGTTTCTGAACGCCACGCATTTGCATGCACATGTGTGAGCACTCAATTACAACGGCCACTCCTTTCGGAGCCAAAGTTCTTTGAATACAATCCCTGATTTCTATCGTCAAGCGTTCCTGAACTTGTAATCTTCTTGAATAAGCGTCTACAACACGAGGCAATTTACTCAATCCTACAATTTTTCCATCTGGAATATAGGCAATGTGTGCTTTACCGAAAAAAGGTAGCATGTGGTGCTCACACAACGAATAAATATCAATGTCTTTAACCAAAACCATTTCCGAGTATTCTTCATGGAAAATCGCTTGGTTTACAATATCATCTGGGTTTATCTCATAACCGTGAGTCAGATACTTCATCGCTTTCGCTACACGCTCGGGTGTTTTTAATAATCCTTCACGCAAAGGGTCTTCGCCAATCTCCTCAATTATTGAGCGGTAATGCTCTTCCATTTCGTTCTGTTTCAAAATATTGTTTTTTGTAAAACGAAAATGAACTAAAAAGGTTCTTTACCTCCGTAATATTCAACAAAATTATTTTCGGTTTCTATCAATTTGATTTTGGCGAGTTCACCTCCATTTGTGCGAACATCTTCTTCTATTAAATCCCAAATAGCAATTGCCACATTTTCAGTCGACGCCATAATTCCTTGTAAAAAAGGAACATCCAAATTCAAATTTTTGTGATCTAGTGCCTCAACGACTTTTTCTCGAACGATAACGCTTAGAGTCTTCAAGTTGATTACAAAACCTGTATCTGGATTTGGCACTCCTTTAACTGTGACATACAATTGGAAATTATGTCCATGCCAGTTTTTGTTAGCGCATTTGCCAAAAATCTCATCATTCTGTTGTTCGTTCCATTCTGGCTTCCACAGTTTGTGAGCCGCATTGAATGTTTCTCTTCTCGTAATGTATATTGTCTTCATTTTAAACTGTCTCTTTGATATTTATCAGTTCAACTTTCATTATTCCATCTCTGTCCGTTTCCAATAAACGAATGGATTGAAACGTATTGGTGAGTTTTGAATCAAACGGAAATTTCACTTTCACATAATTTTCTGTAAAGCCAAACATAGTTCCCTCCTCTTCTTCTTGTTCGAACAATACTTGTCGTTCGGCTCCATGATTTTCCAAATAAAATTGTCTCTTTTTTCGATCCGAAAGCAAGTGTAATTGTTTACTCCTTTCTCGTCGTACTTCCATGGGAACTTTCTCTCCAAGTTTTGGCGCACCCGTATTTGCTCGCTCAGAATAAGTAAACACGTGCAAATAAGAAATATCCAACTCTTTTAAGAAATCAACTGTTTCCATAAAATCTTCATTTGTTTCACCAGGAAAACCAACGATCACATCAACACCAATACAAGCATCTGGACGAATGGATTTGATTTTTGCAACGCGCTCGGCGTAAAGTTCACGTTCGTACTTGCGACGCATCAATTTCAATAAGCGATTACTTCCCGATTGAAGTGGAATATGAAAATGTGGAACAAAACGTTTAGAATCCTTCAAACAAAATTCAATGATTTCATTGGAGAGCAAATTCGGTTCAATCGATGATATCCGAAAACGATCAATTCCTTCAACTTGATCCAATTGCTTAATCAATTCGAAGAAATTCTCTTCGCCGCCTTGCCCGAAATCACCAATATTAACACCAGTTAAAACCACTTCTTTAACATCCGTCTGAGCAATCTTTTTAGCTTCGGAAATCGTTTGTTGAAAAGAAGCGTTTCGACTTTTACCTCGAGCAAGTGGAATTGTACAAAACGTACAAAAATAATCGCAACCATCCTGAACTTTCAAAAATGACCTTGTTCGATCTCCCATCGAAAAGGAAGGAATAAAATCAGTTGTGTTTTTGATGTTGTCGAAAATCACTTTGGGTTGAGAAAGTTTAACTTCTTGATTTTCTAAATGCTCGAGAATATTAAATTTTTCATTTGCACCCAATACCAAATCAACTCCGGGTATTTTTGAAATTTCCTCCGGTTTCAATTGCGCATAGCAACCAACAATAACTACAAACGAATCAGGATTTATTTTTGAAGCACGACGAACTAGTTGCTTACATTTTTTATCCGCATTTTCAGTCACTGAACACGTGTTTATGACATAAATATCGGGCGTATCCTCAAAATCAACTTTAGCAAAGCCAGCTTCTTCGAAAAGTCGCGCAATAGTGGAAGTTTCGGAGAAATTCAACTTGCAACCCAACGTGTAAAAAGCAACTTTTTTAAACTGATTCATCGTGGCAAATTTACGGATAAATTTTGTCGTGATAAGGTGTTGAAATTGGAATTTGATTCGATAATTTTATCGAAACTGAAATTTTTGTTCAAACTGAACGTAAAAATTATTTCTACTTTTAGGGCGTGATTCAAAAAGGAGATAAAAAAATAATTCGTGGTTGGGTGATGTACGACTGGGCCAATTCGGTCTATAATTTGGTAATTTCATCCTCAATCTTCCCAATTTTTTATGAAACGCAGACTCGAATGGTTTTTGCGGAAAGAAATGGGCTGAATGCGGAAGATGTCGATCCGAACTCCGTTAACGTTGATTTTCTGGGAATGCATGTTTCTCCCAGTGTTTTGTACTCATTGACATTGTCTTTATCTTTTGTCTTGGTCACGTTTTTATCGCCCTTACTATCAGGAGTCGCTGATTATACAGGAAGTAAAAAGAAATTCCTTCGTTTTTTCTGTTATTTGGGTTCAATGTCGGCCATGTCGCTATACTTTTTCGATGCGCATCAAATTGAACTCGGGATGATTTCGGTTCTTTTGGCTTCTATCGGATATTGGAATTCTTTGGTTTTTTACAATGCCTTTCTACCTGAAATTGCTGAACCGAAAGATCAAGATAAGGTTTCTGCTCGTGGTTTTATAATGGGATATTTAGGAAGTATGCTCCTCTTATTGATTTGTCTTGGAATCATTATGGGAATTGATCCTAAATACACGCGCATCAGCTTTTTATTGGTAGGAATTTGGTGGGTTGGTTTCTCGCAGCTTACCTATCGCGTTTTACCGAACAATGTTTACAATAAAAAACCGGAACCGGGCTATATTTGGAGAGGATTCAGAGAGCTGAAAGTGGTATTTCAAGAATTCAAGAAAACCACCCGACTAAAAAAATACCTGCGATCATTTTTCTTTTTCAATACGGGAGTTCAAACCGTCATGTTAATGGCAACCGTTTTTGCAGCCAAGGCAATTGACTGGCCAGGTGAAAGTGGGAAATCAGGATTAATTATCGCTGTTTTGCTCATACAATTACTTGGAGCAATAGGCGCTAAAATTATGTCTATTCTTGCTGTTAGGTTGGAGAATATTCGATCTTTGATGATATCAGTCGGAATATGGATTGTCATTTGTTGTTGCGCATTTTTCATTCATAAACCAATCGAGTTCTATTTCTTAGCAGCGGCTGTAGGATTGGTCATGGGTGGAGTTCAGGCAATCGCGCGCTCTACATATTCAAAATTCCTCCCTGAAACAACTGATCACGCAAGTTATTTTTCATTTTACGACGCAACTGAAAAAATCGGGATTGTATTTGGAACGGCTTTTTTCGCCCTAACCGAATTTCTTTTTGACAATATTCGCTACTCCATTTTTTCAGTTGGAGCATTCTTTTTACTCGGATTCATTTTTCTATTTTTTATTCCAAAAGAAGAAAACTCCAATTTTCAAACAAACAATTCTTAATTGAATATGAGACAATTAATTGAAACAGCTTGGGAAGATCGTTCCCAGTTACAAAACGCTGAAACAATCAGAGCAATCGAAACAGTAATCGAAGACATTGACAAAGGACTATTGCGCGTTGCAGAACCTCTAGATAATGGCGACTGGCAAGTAAACGAATGGGTTAAAAAAGCGGTTGTGATGTACTTTCCAATTCGTAAAATGGAAACCATTGAAGTTGGCCCGTTTGAATTTCACGATAAAATGGCATTGAAACGAAACTATAAAGAATTGGGCGTTCGCGTAGTTCCGCATGCAATTGCTCGTTATGGCGCGTATGTTGCACCTGGTGTAATAATGATGCCTTCTTACATTAATATCGGAGCGTATGTAGATTCTGGAACGATGGTGGACACGTGGGCAACCGTTGGCAGCTGCGCTCAAATCGGAAAAAACGTTCATTTGAGCGGAGGTGTTGGAATTGGCGGTGTTTTGGAACCCCTGCAAGCTGCTCCTGTAATCATTGAGGATGATGCATTTATCGGTTCGCGTTGTATCGTGGTTGAAGGTGTTCGTGTAGGAAAAGAAGCGGTGCTAGGTGCAAACGTTGTTTTAACAAAATCGACAAAAATCATTGATGTTACAGGAAATGAACCAGTTGAAATACGTGGTTATGTTCCGGAAAGAAGCGTTGTAATTCCGGGTTCCTACACCAAATCTTTTCCTGCAGGAGATTTTCAGGTGCCTTGTGCATTAATCATTGGGAAAAGAAAAGCGTCTACGGACTTAAAAACTTCCTTGAATGATGCCTTGAGAGAGCACAATGTGGCGGTTTAGGGTTTAATTTTGGATTGCAAATTGGAAGATTGCAAATTGGAAGATTGCAAATTGGAAGATTGCAAATTGGAAGATTGCAAATTGGAAGATTGCAAATTGGAAGATTGCAAATTGGAAGATTGCAAAATGTCAGATTGCGTAATATAAAATTGACGAATTTTTAAGAAAAAATAGATTTTGAATTATCATTATTCTAAAATCTTACAATCCTAAAGTC
>JBILIY010000221.1:0-3597 GCA_044368815.1 Crocinitomicaceae bacterium | reverse complement strand
CCACAATTTTACTTGGCATGAAGACCGATGAGGGAATTAAGGTATATTTCTCTGGACTGAAATAAATTCGAATCAATTCCGGATGTTGGTGGTTTTTACGAATCAATTCCTTTAAATTCTCTAAGAAAAAAGATGATGCTGACTCAATTTTTATTTCATCAAGTAGTTTGGCATTTCCGTCATAAGATCGAAAGAGACTTACTTTTGAAGAATGAAAAACTAAATTTAGAAGTTGCGACATGTTAACTTAAAATCCTAAAAAGAAAAGAATTTACACTGTTACAAAGCTAGTATAATTAATTTTATGACAATCAAATCAAACGGAAAGTTGAATTAAAGATGGAGTTGGGAAAACAAAAGGAAATTGAACTAGGTATTATTACGAATTTAGGTTTTTTTCCGACAGATAATCAGGCATCAACGATTGAATTATTTAGTAAATTTTTGTTTTCTGAAAATCGATTTGATCTATTTCTCTTATCTGGTTATGCAGGAACAGGAAAATCTTCTTTGATTGCCGCAATCGTGAAGTCCCTAAAAGCCAACAAAATTAAAACCAAGCTTTTAGCCCCAACGGGACGTGCAGCAAAAGTACTGGCCAATTTTGCAAATGAACCCGCCTTTACAATTCACAAACAAATCTATTTCTCAGGAAATGAAGTCGTTGGACAAAAAGTTACGCTAGCTAAAAATTTATATAAAAACACGTTCTTTTTTGTCGATGAGGCTTCAATGATTGGCGGAACGGATGCCAATGAAGGCATTAATTTGCTTGAAGATTTATTGAATTATGTTTATTCTGGTGAAAATTGTAAATTGATCGTTCTCGGAGATCGAGGTCAGCTTCCTCCAGTTGGACAAGAAGATTCACCGGCTTTGTCAGTTGATTATTTAAAGCACAACTATTCAAAACTGAATGTTATTCAATCAACGCTTTCAGAAGTAGTACGAATTGATAATCAGTCTTCTGTTTTGGCTAATGCGTCCTATTTACGCACACTTCATGATTATCAAACCCCTTTAATTATTAAAACAGATTCGAAACAAACCATTCGAATTAATGGATTGGAATTGAAAGACCAATTGGAAAGCTCTTATGCTCAAGTCGGAATGGATGAAACGATTTTACTCACTCTTTCAAATAAGCGGGCGAATCGTTGGAATCACGAAATTAGAAATCGAATACTTTATCGAGAGGAATTGTTGGAGCGAGGTGATATTTTGATGGTTGTGAAGAATAATTACCATTGGTTGGATCCAAAATCGAATATTGGTTTCATTGCGAACGGTGAACTAGTGAAAGTGAAACGCGTGTTGAAATCAGAGCAACTTTATGGATTTAATTTCACACATTTAGAAATTTCATTTATTGATTATCCAGATGAGTCAGATTTGAAGCTTATCGCGCTCACGGATTCCATTGATGCTGAGTCACCGAATTTATCTCGAGACAAAATGAAAGAATTGTTTTTTGCCGTTGAGAAAGATTATCTACACGAACGAAATAAGCAAAAGCGCTACCAATTAATCCTAAAAAACCCATATTTCAATGCAGTTCAAGTGAAATATGCTTACGCGGTTACCGTTCATAAGGCACAAGGTGGACAATGGTCGCATGTTTACATTGATTATGGCTTTATTCCGGATGAAATGAAAACCGCGAATTATTTGAAATGGCTTTATACATCGTTGACTCGTTCGACTGAAAAAGTTTACCTGTTGAGTTTTCCTGATGAAATAATAAAAGACCCGAATTAAAAACGAAAATCTTTCATTCGAAGTGATTCATGGCCAACTTGAATCATTGATTTTTCTAGAGAACTATTAAATACATCGATAATCGTTTTTGCTCGATCTTGCGGAAGGTATTGGCTACAAAGAATATGGAATTCAAGTTTCAATTCATTTAGAACAACAATACTTCTGTAGGCGCTCAAAATATCATTCTTAGATAATTTTTTCTTTTCAACTAAATCTTGAAACTTTGAGTTTTTAAGAACAAGATTTGAAACAACAGGATCGGTAAACGATTCAATTTTTATGGCAATATTTCGGTCTGCTTTCAAAAAAAGTTCTGTTTTTCGAAGGCGTTTGTATTCATTTGTTGATCTAGAATTTAATCGTTCCTCTGTTGTATTACCTGGATAAGATCCTTCTTCAATTGCTTCGAAGTCTTTAATCACCCTTTTACCATCCCATTTCCCGATTCCGTTTCCTTTTATTTCGAAAGAAATCTGCGGATTCTGTTTTTCAAATTGTTTAAAGAATCGTTTCAACTTTGTAGAGTCGGTGTTTTGAAAGATTTCCCCGTTAAATGCAAAATCATCCGAAGCAAAAACGTCGTTTAAGGTAATTCTAAAATCCGCGTCATAAAAAGGTTCTACGTCAATTCTACTAATATGTAGCATTACTTCGTCCGAAGTTTCTCCAACTAAATCATCGGGAATTGAAATCAAACGAACTTCAAAACTACTTGTATCATTTGACGCTGGAAAAAGAAATTCTTGAGTTCTGATATCGAATGTACTCGAATCTTCAAAAATGTAAAATCCATCAACCTCTTGGTACTTCATCCATTTCAACCCCATTTGTAGCTTGTAATTGTCAAGTACTTTTTTCTTCATTTCGTACTCTTCCAAATACGGTGAGCGTTCTTCAACTAAATTTTTTTTATCAACCTCAAGAGCCTCGAAAATTTGATATAATTCAACTAAATCAGCTTGTTTCTTTGTTCGTGCTTTTCTCTTTGATTTCGTTGTTGGGGTAATATTAGTAGGGCCAATATCCTCGTTTTGTTTCTTAAGTTTTCGAGCTGCACGAGAAGGACGTTTTTTAGTTTTAAAATTAGATTTTGTCAATTCACCATATGAAGCCTCTTTTTCTTGAATTAATAGCATTGTTTCGTTAAGTTGACGATCAATCTCAGCTATCTGATCATTATATCCATTCTTTCCTTTGATTGTTTTTTCAAGTTCGTTGAATGTGTTTCCACTTAAATCATTTATTATTTTTTGAAAAGTAACACCTTTTGAGAAACTCGAATCAGGAGATAAAAAACGTGTTTTTTCTGAACCGAATAAATGATAGGTATAGCCATTTTTTTCAATAACAACAGTCGTTTGTCGATTTGTATTGTAGCCCCAAACGTCAAAATGTAAATTTGTTTGTTTTCCATTGCCTACTAAATTCATCACACGATTACAAATTCGTTCCGGGACCAACTCATTTTCTTTGATTTTCAAATCATACGGAAACAAGCCCACAGCCTTGGGTAAACCTTTATTCCAATTTCCTTCGTCGTCGCGTTCTCTTTCCTGAAGAAGGCCAGATGTATAGCTTCCATCTCCTGCTGCAATTAAGTAATTCTCAAATTCTTCTGATACTCCTCCCAAATAATTAAAAATCTCCAAGGCTTTTTTTTCAATGGTTTTATTAATTGCTTCGTGCTGAGCTTCAAAAATGGATTTTCTATCCTCAATTGAGTTAATGCCCATTGACTTGAGAAGTAAATCCCGATCATACTGCGATAAATTGCTATTGAAAATAGGGCTTAACGCAGGATTAAAGAGACTGTTAAAATATTTAGCACGCGTTATT
>JBILIY010000220.1:0-3598 GCA_044368815.1 Crocinitomicaceae bacterium | reverse complement strand
CTGGAAATGTAACTTGTTGCAACGAATATCCTTCGTAGTAATGAAAACGTCCCTGCATGGCAACAACTTGTTTTCCACCGAGTTCACCGAATATCAATTTACCAGAATGACTTTCAACCGTTGAAATCGGAAAATTGGGAATTTGTTCGTATGGAATTTCATCGATAACATTGATTTCTTTGACCAATCCACCTAAACCTGTTCCAAGAATAATTCCAATGCTTGGTTTTACGGTTGTGCGTGATTGAATGTAAGCTGCTGATTCTTTAAATTGCTCTAACATAGTTATTTATTAATGATTTAAATTCTTTTTCATTTTCAATTTCCAATTGAATTGGAATGTAATACCACGGATAATCATTTAACTTCCAATCATTGATTTTATCGTGCAAGCGAGCAAAATCTTTTTCGGTTGTCAAAATTGCCGTTTTATCATTTGCAAAAGTATCAATTTTTCTGTGAATTTGCTCAATTTCGGACTTCGTGAATTGATGATGATCGTTAAATTGAACAAGCTCGACTTCAGAGGATTTTTGAAGGAAATTAACAAGCGGTTTTGGATTAGCAATACCTAAAACAAGTAGAACTTTTTCAATTGAATTCAACGGTTTTCCAATGCAAATCAATTCTTGGTATTTTATGCTACTGAAAAAAATAGGTTTATTGAAATGAGTTAACTTATTCTCAATTGATTTTTTCTCATTCGATGAGAGATTTTGAGGACATTTAGTTATGACAATGCAATTAGATCGATTCGCATTTTTTTGACTTTCTCTCAATGTTCCAGAAGGAAGTAAATAATCATCGACAAAAAGATTGGAATAGGAGGTGAGTAGAATCGTAAAACCAGCTTTCACATGTCGGTGTTGGTATGCGTCATCAAGTAATAATAAGTCAAAATTGTTTATTCCGATTTGTTCGATTCCTTCTTTTCTCTTTTCGCAAACAGCTACTTGAACGTTTTCCTTGAATTTTAATTTGTAAAAAAGAGGCTCATCTCCTGCATTTTCAGAAGTTTCTGAAATTGAAACATTTAAAAATCCTTTTGATTTCCTTCCGTATCCCCGACTTAAAATTTGCACTTTATTGGCTGAATAGAACATTTCTGCAAGATACGATGTCATGGGTGTCTTACCTGTTCCGCCAACGCTTAAGTTTCCAATGCAAATTGATTTTTTTTGTATTCGGTAGGATTCTAAAATTCCCCAATCAAATAAGCGATTTCGAATTTCGGTAACTAAGAGCCAAATCAGTGAAATCGGAGCCAATAAAATCCGGCGCATAAACATTGAACGAAGTTAACGAATTCCCATTTCGAAAAAATGTTTTTAATAATTTAATTCAGCTTGCCTTTTTCGATAAATTGATTGTCGCCCTCCTTAATCCTCCCTCAATGGAGGATCAAATTACTCATTCAATCCTTTCCCATTAAAAATTGCCGGTTTATATTTTTCAATACGATTCATTCTCGTTTGTGCTTGTTTTGGTTGGGCGAAATGCAAAATGTATCCTCTTTGTCTTCCTGGAGTTAAACTTTTAAATGCTGCTTTAAAGATGTGGTCGTCTTCGAACGCATTTTCCAATTCTTCAGGTATTTCAATTGAAGAATAATCGGTTTTAGGAAGTTTTTTACCTGATTTTTCAATTTCAATGGCCTCTTGAATGATTTGTTGAATTGTTTCTTTCTCCTGATTGATTTTTTCCATTCCTTGAAATCGAATCAATCTGAACGTATTTGAATTCTCGCCACTCTTTTCCAAAATCGGATTTTCCTTCAGTAAAGCTCCTTTGAAGAAACTGATGGCACAATTGTCTTTAAACGGAGCTAGCATAAGTATATTTTTGCCATTCAACGTATAACAAGGAAATCCCCATTTAATTTCTTCTTCTAATCCGAATTCCAAAATTAAAGCTCTTAAGGTAATTAACTCTTCAGGCCACTTATGTACTTTACATTGAGGAGTTTGGTAGAGTTTACATCTCCCACAGCCATCCAACAGAAAAAGATCTACTTTTTGATTCATTTTTCGTTTATTAATTATTCTTTAAACGCTGATTTATCTGATCAAATTCGTATTGCTCAATTTTGATGTAGGGATCTTCGCAATTCAACATGTCTTTTATTTTTAATTTTTCAGGAAATTGGACTGCGTTTATCTTTAACTCAAATGCTTTATTTCCAATTAGTTGAATTTCTGTAAAATGACTTTCGTCTTCAATTCGATAGAATGACTTATCATTTTTTAGTTTCCGATATTGAGGAAATTCGCTCACTTATAATCGTTCCAATGGTGTTTTAACCCCATCAACAAGCGAGTAACAAGCCAATTTGTCTTTAAAAACCGATGATTTGAAAATCGAGCGATTCAACAACATACGAACGCACTCTTGAATTCCTTCCACAATGGATGGATGCGGATGAATCAATTCTGAAAGAACTTCAATAGGCATGTTCAATTTGATTAGCAATCCTACTGCTTGAATGGCAGTTGAGGCATGAGCACCTACCACGCGCATTCCCAGAATCCGCATTTCTTTGTCATTGGTAACGATAATTTTGAAGAAACCTTGCGTTTTTCTCATTGCAATGGCACGAGTAATCAGTGAATAGTCTATTTTGGCAACCTTAACTGGTATGTTTTTCTCTACACATTGTTGTTCGTTCAAGCCGACAGAAGCGACTTCCGGATTGAGAAACATGATGGTGCAAATGTTGTCATAGTTCAATCGTTCAGCTTCATTTCCGAATGCTTTTTCTACCGCGTGTCTTGCCTCGAGTTCACCCATATTCACAAGCGCTATTCGTCCGGAAACATCACCTACTGCGTATATATTTGGAACA
Organism: Crocinitomicaceae bacterium; assembly: GCA_044368815.1. Classification (GTDB taxonomy): domain Bacteria; phylum Bacteroidota; class Bacteroidia; order Flavobacteriales_D; family Crocinitomicaceae; genus UBA952. Next base: position 756 of record JBILIY010000220.1, on the reverse strand, counting down.
CTCGTTAAGGTATCATCGTCTCCGATGTGAACTCCTCTTTTTGACATAGATACTCCTGCATTTTCCAATCCAAGTCCTTCGATGTTTGGAATTCTTCCAATTGATAACAACGCCTTTTCTACTCGAATCACCTGATGTGTTCCGTCGGGATAAGAAAGCTCGTACTCCACTTCTCCATCAATTTTCTGCAATCGCTCAAGTTTCGCATTAGAGTGCAAGACGACGCCGTGATCTGATAAATTTTTTGAAATTAGTTTGGAAATGTCCTCATCCTCAAATGGTAAGATTCGCTCTTGACGATCGATGATGTATACTTTCGTTTTTCCAAAATTGGAGAATATCGTAGCATATTCACAACCGATAACACCAGCACCGACGATCACCAAGCTTTTTGGGTAATTTTTGATGTTGTCAATTCCATCTGAAGTTAAAATTGTTTCTTCATCAACTTCAATATCTGGTAAGGTTCTCGGTCTGCTTCCGGTTGAAAGAATAATATGTTCAGCCCAAATTGTTTTAGTCTCTCCTTCGTGCGAAATTTGAACTTCATTTTTAGAAATGAGTTTCCCATGTCCTCTTTCATAATGAAGGAGTTTGTTCATGGTTTCCGTTTGAAGCAATTTGATGTGCGCAGAATATTGAAATTTACGCTCGAAAATAGCCTCTGCCAAATTCTTTTTAACGTCTTCCCAGTCAAGTTCAAATTTTGATCTCCCTTTGGATACAATCATGTCGTTAACATCCGCTACACGATTT
>JBILIY010000219.1:0-3605 GCA_044368815.1 Crocinitomicaceae bacterium | reverse complement strand
AATACGCTGCTGCAGAACCAACATTTCCCCAACCTTGAACAATCACCTTTTTTCCATTTAGTTCTCCGCCCCAAATTGAATAGTAATGACGAATAGATTCGGCTACACCAAAACCGGTAATCATATCGGCAACGACAAGTTTTTTATCAACTGATGGAGAATAGTTTACATCCTCAATCACTTTTAGAACTCCTTGTCTCAATTGACCGATGCGATTGATTTTTTGAGATTCCTTTGGTTGAAAATGCCCGTTAAAAACTCCTTCTTGTGGATGCCAAACGCCACAATCCTCAGTAATCGGAATAACTTCATGAATTTCGTCCACATTCAAATCGCCACCTGTTCCATAATAATGTTTTAGCAAAGGGGAGACCGCGGCATACCAACGTCTTAAAACGCCTTCTTTTCTTGGGTCTTTTGGATCGAAATTGATTCCCGATTTAGCACCACCAATTGGAGGTCCGGCAACAGAGAATTTCACTTCCATTGTTTTAGCAAGCGATTCAACTTCTCGTTTATCGAGTCCTTTTCTCATTCTGGTTCCACCACCGGCAGCACCACCACGAAGTGAATTTATTACTACCCATCCTTCAGCCTCTGTTTCAGGATCTTTCCACTCAAAAACGATTTCAGGTCGTTTATTTTCAAACTTTTCTAGAAGTGCTCTCATATCAATTTTGTTTTCAAAAAACGTTGCAAAGGTCGTAAAAAAATCGCGATTGGTTGAATTTAATAACCGGGAATATGTAAAACACCGGAGCAAACTTCGCGCTCCGCTCCTGTTACACTTGTTAATGTTGTTGGATCGTTTCGCAGATAAAGCGCACCTAGAAAAGCGAAAACAATCGCTTCTTTAAAATCAATGATTTTCATTTCCGGAACAATTAGATGACCATCGAAATATACCTTTATTCGCTCAATTAAAAAGTTGTTTTTGGTGCCTCCTCCAGTCATAAAAACAGAGGCTAATTTCTCATTTTTCAATACGGAGGAAATTTGAACTGCAATATGCTCAACAATGGTTCTTAATAAATCTTTTGTTTGATATTTCCCTTCAATTGACTTGTAAAATTCATCCTCAAGCCATTCTGTTCCCAGTGATTTAGGAGAATTCAGTCGGTAAAATTCAAGTGAATTTAAACGATTCAGTAATTCTGGTAATATAATTCCTGATTTGGCAAGCTCTCCATTTTTATCATATTCAAGTCCAAGTTGATTTGCGAGCAGATTTAGCGGTAAGTTTCCAGGGCAAATATCAAAAGCAATAATCTCATTTCCTTTTTTGAAACTTATGTTTGCGAAACCGCCTATATTTAAAAATGATTCTGCTTGATTGGCAAAAAGATTGAAATCGCCAATTGGAACTAAAGGTGCACCTTGACCACCGGCAATAACATCCCTTGTCCTGAAATCATTAATGACCTTTATTCCTGTTATATAAGCCAATGTTGAACCGCATCCTATTTGATAGGTAAAACCGTTTTGAGGTTGATGAAAAATAGTTTGACCGTGACAAGCAATTGCATCAATGTGTTTCTTGTCAAGGTTATTTTTCGAGATAAATTCATTTACTTTTTCTCCAAAATATCTCCCTATTTTTTTGTCCAAAATCAGCATTTCAGGAATTGAAAGATCATTGTGTTTTTGAAGTTGAAGAAGAATTTCTGAGTCGTAAGGTGTTGTTTCACAATTTAATAATTCAAAATGAACCTTTTGATTTTTAAATTCAATAGCCACATGAGCGATATCCAATCCGTCTAAGGAAGTCCCAGACATTAAACCAATAATTTCAAGTTTATCCTTTCGAAGATGAACAACCATAGCGGAATTCGATTATTTTTGTAAAAGTAAAAATTTAATAAGTATACCATGAATTTTGAATTGACTGAAGAACACTTGGCTGTAAAAGAAGCGGCGAGAGATTTTGCTCAAAATGTGCTTAAGCCAGGCGTAATTGAACGTGATAACAAGCAAGAATTTCCTGCAGAACAAATTAAGCAGTTGGCTGAATTAGGTTTTATGGGGATGATGGTTGATCCCAAGTATGGTGGTTCCGGAATGGATACACTTTCTTATGTTTTAGCGATGGAAGAAATTTCCAAAGTGGATGCATCAACTTCCGTTTGTATGTCAGTAAACAATTCATTGGTATGTTGGGGCCTGGAAAAATTTGGTTCGGAGGAACAAAAACAAAAATTCCTCGTTCCGCTGGCAACAGGTGAAAAAATTGGAGCTTTTTGTTTATCAGAGCCTGAAGCTGGTTCTGACGCTACTTCTCAAAGAACGACAGCCATCGATATGGGTGATTATTACCTTTTAAATGGAACAAAAAACTGGATTACAAATGGGTCTTCAGCTTCTGTATATTTAGTTATTGCTCAAACGGATGCTTCACTTGGACACAAAGGAATCAATGCTTTGATCGTTGAGCGAGGAATGGAAGGCTTTGTGGTTGGAGCAAAAGAAGATAAAATGGGAATTCGAGGAAGCGATACACACACGCTTCTTTTTAATGATGTTAAAGTTCCAAAAGAAAATCGAATTGGTGAGGATGGTTTTGGATTCAAATTCGCAATGAAAGTGCTAAGTGGAGGTCGAATAGGAATTGCCGCTCAAGCTTTAGGAATTGCCGCTGGTGCATTGGAATTGTCAACAGAATATTCAAAACAACGAAAGGCGTTCGGTAAAGAAATATATAAACACCAAGCTATTGCTTTTAAAATAGCGGACATGGCTACAGAGGTTGAAGCTGCAAGACTTTTGGTTTATCGATCAGCGATTGATAAAGATGCTGGAAGAAACTACGATCAATCTAGTGCTATGGCTAAATTGTATGCTTCTAAAGTAGCAATGGAACAAACCGTTGAGGCGGTTCAAATTCACGGAGGATATGGTTTCGTGAAAGAATATCACGTTGAACGATTGATGCGTGACGCGAAAATTACTCAGATTTATGAAGGAACCTCTGAGGTTCAGAAAATAGTTATCTCTAGAGGAATTTTAAACTCCTAGTTGTTATTAATAATTTTTGGTTTGGTTTTGAATCATTCTATGAAATTGTTTAATTTTGAATGATATATAGAAATTGAAAAAGCAATACTTCTTTTCATTTGTTTTGGCCACGCTATCTTTTATAGCCGCTAAGTCGCTACAAGAGGCTGGTGTAGAGAATTATTATCATCAAAAAGCGTCACATTTCGTTAAGGAAAGCGGTTACTTCGATTTGGTTCATCCTGAATCGGTTACCAATCTTCCAATGGGTGTTAATGCATTTACTGATTTTGTTATTATGGACTCTACGCATTTGATTTGTTTAGATGATCAAATTGGTGGAGTATTAGTTTATGATATGGTTTCAAATAAGTCTCAGGGTTATTTGCCAACAGGAATTGATTCAAAAATTACGGAAGTCACAAAAATTGATTCTACAATAATTCTAGTGGATGACAGGATGGATTTACATTTCTTATTACCACCTTATGATTCTACTTCGATTACTACTGAATCTTTGCGTGAAAAAAGTTGGATTTCTTCTGGGATGTGCCTTCACGAGCAAACGAAACGTTTATTTTTCGTTGCTAAATCTGACATCGAAAATGAAGTTC
>JBILIY010000218.1:0-3612 GCA_044368815.1 Crocinitomicaceae bacterium | reverse complement strand
ATCTAGAAAACTCTATCTCCAAGAAAAATATTTTGAATCAAGCGAGAAAAAGAACAATTTTAGGTGGATTCAAACGACTTAAAGCATTTTTCCCACAAAAGAAAACACCGGAATCAATATACCAAATTAATTCTTCTTTTTCCTCCAGCGTTTTCTCAACTGACAAAGAGATTGCGATAGGAATCGAACGTTATTTGGGGCCTGATAACTTGTTAATTAAACAGCTCCCTAGTCAAGAATTTTATGAATGGATTAAAGAAAGCATGCGCACGGAATATCTTGAACGTGATGTTTTGGTAGCTTGGTTGATGACGAATTATTTAGAGGAAACTACGGAAAACTATTCCAGTGAAATGATTCGATGGGGGAAAATACTTTTTATTTCGCGCGTTTGTCTACCTGAATTGGAAGAACGAATAATTTTAAGATACAATCAACAGCAGTTTGAATGGGCGCAAAATTCTAAAAAATCCATTTGGAGATATTTTGTCGAAAATGAAGTTTTATTTAAAATTGACGAAGAAACACGTGCAAATCTGCTAAAAGAAGGGCCTTATACAATTGGCTTACCTGAAGAAAGTCCTGACCGTATCGGTCAATTCATGGGATTTGAAATTGTATCTCATTACATGAATGAAAAGGAAATTTCATTGGAAAAACTGATTACGACACCCTATAACGAAATTCTTCAAAAATATAAGCTAGATTAACAATGGACGACATAATTACCAAGAAATCAGAAATCAATATTCAAGTTGGATTAAATTCAAACAATCTACCCATTCAAATGAAATGGAATGCTAGTGATGGTGGCATTTCCGATACACCAGCGAGCGCATTTATGCTGTCAATTTGGGATCCATCTGAAAAGAATACAATGAAAATCGATCTATGGACGAAAGAAATGACGGTGGAAGAAATGAAACAATTTTTTCATCAGACTCTTTTAACAATGGCCGATACATTCGAAAAAGCCACCGGTGAGCACTTGATTTCAGAGGATCTAAGAGATTATTGCTACCACTTCGCAACAAAAATGGATATTCTTCCAGAGGAATGAAATTTGTATTAAATAAAATGTCGACTATTAATTCGGATGTGGTTCAATATGCATTCGATATTTCAGACTTAAAAATCAGTTTGAATGATTATTTAGGAAAGCGCGTTCAACTAAATTGGACAGGGATCATACAATGTCGCAAATGCGCTAAAAACACCAAAAAATCATTTGGTGAGGGCTTTTGTTATACTTGTTTTGTTTCTGCGCCTGAGGCAAGTCCATGTATCTTGCATCCCGAACTTTGCGAAGCCCATTTGGGAAAAGGACGAGACTTAGAATATGAGGAGAGAAATCACAATCAACCTCACTTCGTATATCTGGCAGCTACAGACATTGTAAAAGTTGGAGTTACACGCAGTACCCAGATTCCAACTAGATGGATAGATCAGGGCGCAAAAAAAGCAATTATCCTTGCGGAAACACCAAATCGCTATCAAGCCGGATTGATTGAAGTTGCCCTAAAATCAGTTTTCGCGGACAAGACGAATTGGCAAAACATGCTCAGAAATATAAACGACGATTCAATAGATCTTGTCGAGGAAAAATGGAGAATGGAGGAAATATTACCCTCAGATATGTTGGACTTTCTAACTAACGAAGACGAAATTTCTGAATTTAATTACCCGGTTTTGACTTACCCAGAAAAAGTCATTTCGTTGTCATTTGACAAAACACCAGAAATATTAGGCACTTTAACGGGAATACGAGGACAATATCTTATTTTTGATAATCAAAATGTCATAAATATCCGGAGACACACAGGTTATGAAATAGAATTGAATGCATAAGATAATTACAACAATTTTGGATTTCTTCTATCCTTTGGTAAAACGATTTATGCCGAAAGAGACTTATTATTACGCCGCTTGTGGAGGAGGTAATTTGGTTTTAGGTTGGATTTTATTTTTCGTTTTTTATCAGTTTGTTTTCTTGAAAGAAACGTCACATATTTATCTGAATTGGTTAAACAACAAACACGTGGCGATTTCGGCATACACCTTAAGTTCTTTTACAACTTTTTGTTTTTCATTCACGATAGGTTTTTTGTTAAATAGATACGTGGTCTTTACTAAAAGTGAATTAAAAGCAAATACTCAATTATTTAGGTATGGTTTAAGCGCTCTGATTTCTTATACTTTAGGATGGATTCTTCTGAAATTGTTCATTGAAACCTTCTCCATGTTTCCTTCAATCGCAAATATTCTGGCTTCATGCATCATCGTTGTTTGGAGTTACATCATGCAACGGAAGTTTACCTTCAAATAAAGGATTTAGGTTTGATTGGACTAATTACATACTTCAGATTCCAAAACTTTAGCGTATAGCAGGCTAAACTTTCGGCCTACTTCTGTGTAACTAAAATTATCCATCGCGTATTCTCGAATTTCTTTGGAATTGAATTTTACTTCATTCTTTACAAAACTTATTACTGCGGATTCTAGCGCTTTTTCATCTCTTGGATTCACCAAAATGCCATTAAATTGATGCACGTGCTCGGGAATTCCATTTACATTGGATGAAATTACCGGTTTACCGCACATCATTGCTTCCGCTATTACGCAAGGAAAGTTTTCGTAATTACTAAACATGAGCAATGCATCCGAATTTTGAATCATTTCAGCAATTTCAATCGTTGTTTTTGTTGAATGAAAGGCAACTACGTTTTCTAATTTCAAATCAGAAGCTAATTTTATGGCATATTCGATATCTCCGTCACTAACAATATCCAATGTTACTTTGACATTTTGAGCTTTTAATTCATTCATTACGCTAAGCATTCCTGACAAATTTTTAATTTCATCTACTCCTGTTGAGATATGAATCAATCTTTTATAATCTAAATTTTGAATTTCCTTGGGAAGAAATAGTTTTTCATCCACCACATTTGAAATAATATCAAATTGACTGAATGGGCTCAACATTTTCAAATTTTCCTTCAAGTTTCTACTTACAGGTAATAAAAACTCAGCATTTCTTAAAACCAATTGACAAAGTTTCATAATTGGTTTAGGGTATGCGTGATCACTATTTACATGGAATCCACTTGAATTTTCAGTAACGACGTATGGAATCCTGTATCTTTTTTTCAACCAATATGCCCAAATTCCCAAAGGATAAACAATATTCAAATGAACGATTTCCGGAATTCCAATTTTCTCTTTCACAATGTTGAATCCAAGTTTGAAAGCCTTTCGATGAGCAAAAAAATTCAGGAATTTGTTCGGTGGAAAACCTGAAGTTTTCTTTGGGTAATAGATAATTATTTCTGTAAGTTGATCTTTAGGATTTACTACTACTCTATGATCCTTCGACGTTACATCTGGGAAGATTGAAAGCGTCACAACATCATTAAAAAGTGAAATGGCTTCCGCGTGTTTTTGAACGAAATTACCTAGGGTAGGTTTAAACTCATTTGGATACCACGAACAGATGTTCAGAACTTTAAATCTCCGATCCATTCAATTAGACTAAATTAAGCTCAAAAGCCGATTTTACTTGCTCCAACGCGAAATCTATTTCCTCTTTTGTCGTATATCTTGAAAATGAGAATC
>JBILIY010000006.1:0-12002 GCA_044368815.1 Crocinitomicaceae bacterium | reverse complement strand
ATTTAAAAGTTCATCTGTTAGAGCTCCATTAAATCCTTCAAGAAAAAAAGCGTCCTGTGCATCCTCCAAAATCTGCTTGATGTCAATGTTGTTTTTATGAAATTGAGCAAAATTCTCTATCTTGTCTTCATCTATTTCGGTGAAATCGATTTCAAGGAAGGGATTCATATGTAATTTGTTCTTTTGATCAAATTCGGCGTAAAATTTCCATTCTAAACCATTTGTCAAAATGGCTATTTTTGAACCTTCCGTATTAGAGAAGTAGCTATTTAATTGACTTCCTTCCTTGTCCGTAAGTTTTTTTCCAAATTTTTTACATTCGACAATGATTTCAGGCTTTTTACCTTTTAAGATTAAACCTAAATCTGCTTTTTCATTTTTTTGACCCCATCCAGCATTAATTTCGGTGAGCATGTCGTCATGTCTGCTGTAACCCAAAATTTCAAATAGAGGTTCAATTAGGGAGATTCTTGTTTGAGCTTCATTGCCGCACTTTTCTTCCAGTTGAGAAAAATCGAATTTGGAGAATGATTTCTTAACGACGGCTAAAATTTTTTTGTTTACAATCATGACTACTATTGAAAATGAGCAATCAAAATTAATAAAAGTGTTTAATATAAATTACGATAATTGGTGTAAAAAGAAATATTGAGTATGATTAATTAAACGAATTTAAAGAGTCAGGTTATTTAACCAAGTGTCGAAAAACGATTGGGTCTTGATTTTCAGTAAAGAGCTTAACAATATAAGATCCACTTGATAGCTTTTCATTGGAAATAGGAAAAACGTTTATTCCCTCTTTAATGGTTACATTTTTTGAGCAAATCACATTCCCTGACAAATCGATTAAGTTTAGTATCCCAGTCATATCTGAATATTTTGAACGAACCAAAATATTGAAAGACTCCTGGCTTGGATTGGGAAAAGTACTCAGATTCCATGATGGTGAGCATGAAATTTCAACAGGACCATACAATTTGAAATCGCCATTATTGTCAATTTGTTCGAGGCGTGCAAAGCGTTGAATTCCTGTGCGTTCTATTTTGTAGTTATATGTGAGCTCTTCGTTACTAAATCCGGCAGCAGGGGTTGAACCATTTGTCTCCCAAGTTAATCCATCAGATGAAGTCTCAATATCAAATGAAGCTGAGTTATTTTCTGAACTAGTTATCCAAGTTAAAATTGTATGTCCTTCATTACAATCCGAATTGAAGGAAACTAACTCAACTGGAAGTGGTGTTCCGCTGCCACCGGCAAATCCCCAATTACTCCAACCCGTCGCACCGATACGCTGAACATTTGGGCTAATCGCGTCACCTGTATTGTCATTGTGCATTCCAGATTGTAACCACGGGTTGCTACCTTGTCGTTTTAAAGCGGTAACGTGACAATCATCTGTGAAATCAAGAAGTCCATCGGCAAATAAAGTAATGTTATATTTCTTGCTTTCAGCATTTGTAATTCCATCTCCTGGCGTCATACTCCAATATCCGCTAGCTGTAGTGTAAATTTCAAAATTTCCATTACAAGAAGTGGGTATAGGTTCATTCGTGAAATTTGTCCCCATTGAACTTGGAATCCACTCTGCAGTTAATGTCCCTCCATCTGTAGCTTGCGTGTACTCAACTTTTACAAAGTTTCGCTTATTACTTATTCCCAATGGAAATAAACCGGATTCATTTCCAGAATTTGTTGAGTTAAACCATCTTTTAACTTTACCGATTACAAATCCTGATGAATGCGAAATTATTCCAAGGTTTGTCAAAGATGTCCCAATTGTCAGTGTGTTTGTACCCATCAGAATTCTTCCTGAGTTAAGCGTTAATTGATTGGAAACATTTAAATTTCCAGTAGCTGTTAAAGTACCGCTCGAACCCACACTTGAAACCAACCGATATAAATTCATTGTAGGAATACTTGTTGAGGCAATTGAAGAGCTTGAATTTGTAAATTCAACGGTGGAAGTCGCGCCCAACGTTCTTGTACCTGTATTTGCAAAATGACCATAAAACGTTGAAGCTTTAAGGACAACTTGTCCATTAACGTTAACTGCTCCTGCACCTATAAATTGATTGGAACTACTTCCAAAAGTCAATAAACCATTTACGTTAACTGTTCCAGCGTCTCCATGAGCTCCTACGGTTGAAAAACTTGCATTTAATGTTATTCCTTTCGGATTGTCAAATGTAATGGTACTCATTTGCGATCCATTTCCAATCATTCGAAATATTCCGCTTCCTGAAATCGTTTGAGGAGAAGTACCATTGAATGAGATATCCAAGTCATACGTGTTATTACTTCCAGTGGTTGTCATTTCACCATTATTTGTGAAATTTCCTTTGATTTCAATAGCGTTTTTACCATTGTTTGCCCAATTATACTGACGGAAATAAGCACCAGTTTCGATGGTGAAGTCTTCATTTACAACCAGTGTCGAACCACTATTTCCGGGAGGTGAAAAATTAGCACCACTTTCAACTATGATTGATTTTACGGTCGCATTTCCAAATACAACGGAATTCAAAACACTATATCCTCCATTATATGGGCTTATATAAATTTCAGCAGTACCATCATTTGGCGGAACACTGCCACATTCCCATGTAGTTGATGAACTCCAATTTAAATTACTAGTTGAATTAATAACGGTTCGGTATCTTCCAGCAGCAGATTGCAAAGCTGAAATGTTATTTGTAAGAGAGGTTCCAATTGTTAATCCACTAATTGATGCGTTACCCCCAGTTCTGTTAAATGTGCCAATTGAAGGAGAAGTCGCTCTAATTCGAATTCCTGAAATTGTTACCTCATCTGATTTATTTATTCCAGTGCAATCATATGTTATTGTAATTAATGAGCTTGAAATTGAAATTGTTGTATTTCGAACGTTATTACCATTTGCGGAAATTATGCTTCCAACAGATGGTTCAAATTGAAAGTTTGTAGGTGCCGAAATTTGAATGCTTTGTGCATTGCCCAAGGCAAAATCACCATTTGAAGATTCAGTGAGCTTTATTACCCCTAAATCAATGTATTGACTTGGAAGTGAACAAGCTGTAAAGTTAAAAGAAGGCTTTGTAATAATAACTTGACCAAAATAGTATTGGAAAAAGCATAGTCCAACTAGGACACAAAAAATTTTTGTCATAGTCAATATAAACAGTGAATTAATGCTGTTCGTGAAGATGAGACTATGAGTTTGTGGTTGGATTTAAGCAATCAACAAAATCAGAATATGATCTCCACGAAATCGGACGTGAAGTTAGTATTTTAATTTTGAAATATTCATCACAATTTTATAAAATATTTACATTTTTATGGGAAATTGATGTGTGTTTCGAGTTTCTTCAGATTAGCCTCTATTGATTTGTATTTCTTCGCAAATAAGTCAACATGGATAAGATAACTTAATTAAGCACTGGATTGCAAATCCAGCAGAGCTAGATTTTTTTGTTAACGTAAGAAAAGTGGGTCTAACTGTCAAAACGCTTGAAATCGAGGAAATTCTGAATTGCAAATCAGGTGGAGCGTGTACTATTTCTTTTATTCTCCAGTTGCAGATTTAATATAAACCCCTATTTTTTTTGTTCCCTCGGGAGAATAAGTTTTAAGGTTAAAGTTTGTTGATGATCCCGGATAAACATAATCATAAAGGACAAAATTTTCGCGATATAATTCTGTATCTGTATTTGTGGAATAGGTTACTGTTAAAATCACATCTTTAAATGTCGCCATTGATGCATTGTTATAAATTATACCTATAATTTCATCTTTGCCCGAAAACACTTTATAATTTAGCTTGTAGGAAACGGAGAGAAAATCTTTAGGCTTTTTCATTTCTTTTCTATAAAGTTCATCACGCAAATCATCTGCCGTTTTCTGTTTTGGTGATGACTGAAAATCATTATTTTGAGATGACGAAGAGTTAGTTGAGTTTTGTTCTGTATTATACGAATCGGAATTATTAGTGTTCTCATTTTGTTTTAGTTCAAGTTCTTTTTCTCTCAATTCTAGTTCCCGTTGTTTCAATTCTAGTTCTTTTTCCGCATCTGATTTTTGATTTCCACATGAATTATTTAAAGCTGTAATAAACAACAATAAAATTGTAAATATTAGAATTCGCATTATTTTAGGTATAGATATTTATGATTAATTTTAAAGACTTATTATTGGCTAAAAGTCCATTTATTCAACCCTGAAACTATTTTCTTCTTGCTGAAAGATTTTCTTTTATCGCAGTTAACTTTATCTGCAAATCTTATCTCGAATGAATTATTACGGTCTATACAAAATTGAACATCATTTCCCCAATTAATTTCAGATTCAGCGACCCAAAAGGTTCCAGGAATTATAGAAAAACCATGTATATATATGTCATTCAAATAATTGCCTAAATCTAAGGTTCTAGAGGAGTATGAAGATATTTTATACCATCCTTTTGAAGACCAGCACTTGTTGCTGTAGTCATAAAAAGCATATGAGGCATAAATTTCTTTGTCCGTATTATTATAGAGTTCGATTTTATTTTGCCCATACACTAGAATAAAACTTAACAAGAAAATTGTGCTAATGAGAATTTTTTTCATGTTTCTAAATTTAAAATGTGAACAAAGATATTAAAATGTAAAATAAAACGAACAAAATATAAACTGAATGAAATGATTTAAATCTTTATCCATTAATCAGGAAAGAATGAATAATATGAGAATTGAGTTCAAATAAAATCCTCTGAATGAATTTTTAGTAAATAATGAAGTTAACTATCCCAATATTCTCTGGTGCTAAATGTTGTCAATAAAACCGAGGATATAACCAATACACCAACAAATCGTTTGCAATTACATTTAATAAAGAACCCCTACTAATAAGAGTTAGAAGGGGTTGCTGTAAAAAAATTAAAAATCTTATTTTTTGTCTTTATGCACGAAGTGAATACCACTATTAGAAATAAGCTTAAAATTTTTTATATTATTGGATTTCAAATGTATTACAAGTACCCGCAGTTACTGTAGTCACTTCCGTCGCCAAAGAAGTTCCACTCTTTTCAGCAGAACTATCGAGATTATCTGCATTAATATCGGTGCAACCTTTTTTCTTACAACTTGAAAAGAATACTGCACTTAATAAAAACAACATAATAACTAAAAATTGATTTTTTTCATATTTAATTTAAAGTCTCCCTACTCATATCGCTTTTCAGGTTCCGCGAAGTTTGAATGGTTTCTGGACTACATTTAACTTTTTTTTCGAATTGATTATTTTTATTGTCTCGTATTACTATAAAACTCTATACTGATTTATAAAATTTTCATTGGATACCGGAATTCGTCCACCTGTATGAACATCTTCTAATGAAAACCAAATTGAACCATTTTCTTCAATATTAATTTCTTTTATAGTATTAACATCTTGATTATTTATTACATTAACTACTTTCTTGTATTTGTATTTCTGATTCAAATTTTCTAACTTTTCATTATCAGTCATAATATTCATAAAAATTTTACTTAATTGTTTTTATTTAACCAATACTAATTTTCTGGTTTGAGATCTTCCGTTTACTGTTAATCGATTAAAGTATACGCCTCCTGGTAAATCGCCTGCTTTGAAAATAGTTTTGTAAATCCCTGCGTTCATGTTCGAGTTAACAAGTTCTGCAACTTTGTTACCAAGAAAGTCAAATACCTCCATTTGCACATTGGCGTTATTTTCGATTTGGTATTCAATAACCGTTACATCGTTAAATGGATTCGGATACGCATTTAAGAATCTGAAATCATTTCGAATATTTAACTCCTTGATTCCTGATGAAATATTTCCAGGTTCTTCGATATCGCCTATTGTGTTGTCCGAATTCAATTGAATTCCACGAAGAACTAAGCTTAAATCAGGATCTCCGAATTTCACACCGTTTACAGGGTTAGTAACAACGCCATCGTCGTTATATTCTTGGGTTATAACATAGTATTTATCATTTGCTGCAAAGCCTGCCGTCAAGTCCCAAATAAAAGTATTTGTATCACATAAATATGCGTTTTCAGTAATTTCTTGCCAAGTGCCACCCGCATTTAAATCTTTAACATTGATAAATTTTTTTATTTAGGCCAAAGATACTAAAATAAGGCCGTTTCAAAACTATTTACATGTTAACATTTTAATAATCAATAACTTAGGTTGTTTTTTGGGTTGTTTTTGGTCTAGTTTTTCTTATCTTTATGTATGAAAAGTAAACAAAATATTGGTTTTGCGGATTTTCTAACAGCAAAACGAAAAATGAATCAAAAATGAGCTAAAAATTAAGAAAATCAATTCAAAAAAAAATGCATTTTTGAATTCTTAAAGTTTTGTAACGGCCTTAAAACGTTAAATAAAACAAACGAAAATATTAAAATAAACAAACTAAAATGATTCACATCTTTACCCATTATTCAGGAATTTCTCTCTATGGAAGAAATCCACATCGGAAAGAAAATCAAGGAGGTATTCGACACCAAAGGAATTTCCGTTACGGAGTTTGCTAGACGCATTAATAAATCTCGTGAAAACATGTATTCCATTTTCTCCAGAAAGACCATCGATACTGGTTTGTTGTTTGCCATATCCCGAGTATTGGAATTTGACTTTTTTAAACTTTACAGCAAAAGCAATTATATTCTTCAAGAGGAAGTTCAGAAGTTGCGTGAAGAAAATGAAATCTTGAAAGATTACACTACGCTGCTTCGCGAGCAGAAAGGACAGTAAAATTTGCAACTCCATTCTTTTTCTTAGTTTTGCTTTATGATTTTGTACAACGTTACAGTGAGTATAGATCCTGAAATTTCCGAGGATTGGTTGAATTGGATGCGAACTAAGCACATTCCTGAAGTGATGGCTACAAGCTGTTTTTTGGAATCCCGTATTTCCAAAATTCATGGTGAAGAAGAGGGTGGGATTACTTATTCCATTATGTATTTATGCCCAAGTCAGGAGACAATGGATTTGTATCAATTAAATCATGCTCCAGCGTTGCAAAAAGATCATTCCGAACGTTATGCAGGTCGTTTCGCTGCTTTTCGAACGTTTTTGTCGGTAATCGAGGAATTTAAGTCATGACGGTTCGCGCGAAGAAACATCTAGGACAACATTTTCTAAAGGATAAAGGGATTTGTGAAAAAATCGCTAATCAATTGACTAATTATGATAATTGCAAAAATGTCATTGAGATTGGTCCAGGAATGGGTGCGCTTTCTGACTTTTTAATTGCTCGGGGCGATTTGAATCTTTGGCTATTGGAGGTCGACACTGAATCAATAGACTATTTGAAAAATCGTTATCCAGAACTTTCAGAACGAATTGTTTTAGGCGATTTTCTAAGAATGGATTTGAAACAATTGATGGGGGAGGAGAAGTTTTGCGTTGTTGGTAATTTCCCATACAATATTTCAACTCAAATCCTTTTTAAATGCTTGGAGCACCGAAATCAGGTTCCGGAAATAATGGGAATGTTCCAGAAAGAAGTTGCAGTGCGTGTTGCAGAAAAACCCGGCTCTAAGGAATATGGAATTACAAGCGTTCTGTTGCAAGCTTACTATGATATTCACTATTGTTTCACCGTTGATGAACATGTGTTTATTCCGCCACCGAAGGTTAAATCGGGCGTAATTCGTTGCACTCGAAATAGTCGCGAAAATTTAGGTTGTGATGAAAAGTTATTCTTCCAAGTTGTTAAAATGGCATTTAACCAACGTCGAAAAACCCTTCGGAATTCGTTGAAACAGTTGTTGAGAGGACGGGAACTTCCAGAAGTTTTCACGAATGAACGCCCTGAAAGATTATCGGTGGATCAATTTATTGAATTGACCAAGTTTATTGCGGAGGGATAATTTATTTTATCTTTTATAAATAAAGTTTTCAGAAAGAAATTATATCAATACCTAGCTCGGCTCCAAGTTTTGAATATCATCTAAATCCTTGTATCTTCCTGCGGCTTTTTTAGCTATCAATAGATTTCTTAAATCAATAATTCGCACATCAATTCCATCAAATTCCTGAAAACTAGCAACTTCAAAGCATTGATTAAATTCAACTCCTTTTACTTTGGTGAGAATTTCAATACAAACTGGTGGTACTCCAAAAGTAAAAACATCATAATCAGTTGTATTCAGGAATTTCTCTTCAGTCATATCAAAAAGGCTTAATCCAAATTCCGCAAAAGCCATTTTTAATTTCAAAAAATTATCCTTTGTAGGATTTACCCAAACATCGATATCACCAGTCGTTCGATTATAACCATGGTAAATAACAGCAAATCCACCCACTAACAAATATTCTACATTGGTCTTATTCAAGGACACAATGAACTCTGAAAAATCCTGATTTAAAATATTAGCCATTCTTCCTCATAGAAAAAACCGTTCGATCCAATCGAGGTGGATTTTTTATGTCAATATTATAAGCAGTACAAATCAAATACCAAGCCGCTTCAAGACGCTCCTGAGGACTTTTGGACAACCAATAAGATCGCGTATTCGAGGATTCCTCGTGGGTTTGAATCTTGAATGCATTTCTGTTAAGACGAAACATAAATACTAAGTTAGTGATTTTTTATCAAAAGGATTTTAATTCGGTGAAAACGGATCTGATTCACCCTTTCGACCGACTTCTACACCATTACTAAACATTTTCTGAACGGCGACTTTTCCATTTTGGTTTAAAATCACAAACCACCCATCCTTCAATCCATCCTTGTAATGAATTTCACTGTGAAGCTCACCTCTTCGGCCAAACTCTTTCATAACACCGTGTAGTTTTCCTTTTTTGTATTGAGTAATATATGTAGGAATTACACCTCCAGGGTAATAGTCATACCAGGTTCCGTTTTTCAGACCATTTTTGTATTGCCCTTTAGCCTTTATTTGGTAGTCAACTTTTGAGTAAGCTTCGTACTTACCATGTGGTACGCTAACCATTTTTTTCATTCCAAGAATGAGGATGTCATTTTGCTGATTTTTGGCTTTAACGACTTTGAAGGTGTTGATTTCCTTGAGAGCACCGTTGTTGTAGTAATCCCGCCATTCTCCAGTCTTGAGATCATCCTTGTATTTCCCTTGTAATATCAAGATTTTTTGAGGTGTGTAAGAAAACCAATTTCCATGAAGTTTACCTTTTTTGAAAGTTGATTTGTTTTTTAGGACACCATTATCCCAGTAATTTCTCCATTCTCCTTCTTCTTTACCGTTGAGGTAATCACCTTCCATCAATAAAGTCCCGTCTTCATACCAGGTTTGCCAAAGCCCTTCACGCAAGTCATTTTTGTATGATCCCGCGCGGTAATCTGTGCCATTTTTATAAAAATAGCGCCATTCACCGTATTTCTTGCCTTTGAGGAAATTAGCCTTATATGAAAGTTCTCCAGAAGAAAAATAATAGTTCCAAGATCCGTTTTGCGAGCCGTTCTCAAAACTTCCTTCCATATCCAATGTTCCTTCTTTACTTTTCCAAATCCACTTTCCGGTTTTTAGTCCATTTTTGTAGGAACCGTATGTTAGGGTGTCACCATTTTCGAAAAGTTCAAGGTATTCGCCATCCAAAGAGTCTTTTTGGTAGTTAACCTTTTTTTCCAAAATCCCATCGGAAGAATAAAACACCCAAGTTCCGTGCTTTTTGCCCTCAAGGAATTCTCCTCCGACCGAAAGCATTCTTCCTGCTGTATATTCTGAGAAAGGCCCTGTTTTTAAACCTTTTTCAAAGGTGTAGTATTCTTTCGGATTTCCATTAATGTAAAATGTTTGAATGGTCCCGTTTCCATCGATGATGGTTTGTGTCTGAGCCGAATCGCTCTCCCAATATTGCATTAAATAGATGGTGTCATTTACTACTTTTTCTACTTTTTTCTTTCTTCCATCATCATAAAAATATTCCCATTTCCCTTCAGGACTTCCCATAATGTAGTTTCCAGAAATGATCAATTTACCGTCTTTATTCCACTCTTTGTATGTGCTATCGGGGACGTTAAAAACGAAGAAGGTTGTACTTTTTATCTTTTTATCGGGAAAATAAAGTGTTTGTTTTCCATGTAATCGATTTCTGTAAAAATTCGATTCTTCCTCCAATATTCCCATGTAGGAATAAAAAAGCCATTTACCGTGCTTTTCGGTTGTATTTGGAACAATCTCACTGGTAAAATAGGATCCGGTCGCCTGAATTTTTTTATTTTCAGCATCCCAAAATAATTTAACTTTTGGCGATAAGTTTTCGCTAAGGACTTTTTGACTAGTGTATAAAAAAGGAAGAAATAAAAAGTAGAAAAGGATTCTCATTCTATAAAAATGTTGGATATTTCGATACGTTACGTTTTTTGAATCAGATTTTGTAAAATCAGAAAAATACCAAATAGGCAAAAAACAATTCCGATAACGCGATTCAAGGCAATGAGTAGTTTTTGATTTACCAAAGGTCTCAGTTTTTTTGCTGCTAAAATCTTAAGAACATCTACGCCAAAGAATGTAATCAGAACAATGGCAATGAATAGAAATACCCACCCAATTCCTGATTTATCGGGAGCGAATTGATTCGCGAAAGAAGCCACACTAAGCCAATAAAATATGACCAAAGGATTTGCGAAATTTAATAAAAATCCCTTTACTCCGAGCATGATATAATCTTTTGTTTGGGATACAGGCATACTTACAACCTCATCGGTGTCAATAACACTATTTTCGACAAGCGCTGGTTTTTTGAAAAATGTAAACAATCCATAAACGATAAAGATGGTTCCGCCAATAAACCCAAAAAGCATTTTATTAGAATCGGTATCCAATCCCTTAATTTGCTCCATGAACATCACTGCGATCAAGACGTACAACAAATCACTCAAAAACACGCCTAAGTCAAACGAAATTGCTGCCCGAAATCCTCTTGTAATGCTCGTTTCAAGCAAGATAAAAAATACAGGCCCTACTAAAATACTCAATAGAAATCCGATGCTAAATGCTTGAATGAAAAACTGCATAGTACAAATTTAGCCATTACCGCGTAAGAATTTCTATTGAAATCATGATATTGTCTATATCTGATTGTTTATAATTCACACAAACTAATTACCTTTGCACGGAAAACTATATCTTATGAAAACAGCCATTGCTAACGAACAGCTTGACGCAATTATTAAAAAAGTAGAGAAGAGCGGTGTTGAAGCGCCTAATATAATTGAGGATTTAAAGGCTTTGCGTGAGTTAGCTATTAAGGAACAAGACCCGTTGGTTGTAAAAGTTCTAAGATTGACGTATGAGTTCATTTCGGAAAACGAATGTTTTGATGTAGCAGCTCAGTATGAAGAGGACGAAGAAGGAAATGAATATCCAATCGAAATTGATGACAAAGAAAATCTACTTTATCTCTTGAATCTTCTTAAAAATGCTGAACACAAGATCAATCGCGAAGAGATCAAGGACTATCGTAGCTCCTTGAAAATGGAACTTTATTAAATTATTTTTATTTCGAGGCAACTTTTTGAAAAACGTGTTCGTCATTAATTAGAACAAAAACGTTTGTTCAATTTGGTTTTATATTAACTTGCAGTAACCTGAAAAGATTTTTAGCAGCAAAATTTTGTTTCTAGTTTTCTTTTCAGGGTTTTTTATGCGCAATAACCGCAATATTTTGCATCCGAATCATGTTCGAAATGAATGTCCAAATTATATATTTCATTAAGTAATTCTTCAACTAAATCTTTGAATACTTGAGTCATACCTTCGATATCCTTATCGTAATTTAAAACAAACAATTTATCGCTTTTCACCAACGACATGATAATCGCTTGATCTGGAAAACAATTGTATTTTTCTTTAAAAAATAAACAATACAAGGTTAGCTGAAGTGCATGTTTCGTTTTCTTAAACGATTGTTTCAAGCCATCTTCAAGTAAGTTGAATTTTACATCATCGTCCTTCACTTTGCCAGACTTGTAATCAATGACCCTGTATTTATCTCCAATTCGATCAATTCGATCAATGTATCCTTTAAAT
>JBILIY010000217.1:0-3625 GCA_044368815.1 Crocinitomicaceae bacterium | reverse complement strand
AGGGCCTCTTGTTGTAATTGCAATGATACCACCTGTAACATCTCCATAATTCGCAGGAACTCCTCCCGTAATTACAGAAACCTCCTCAAGAGCAGACTTTGGTAGGTTTGAGGATCCACGAACCTTTATACCATCGATAAAATAATAAGTCGCATCTGAACGAGAACCTCTCACAGAAATGGCACCTGAACCTTCGTCAGAATTTACCCCTCCAACCGATTGAGCAACTGCAGCAGCAGAGCGAACGGGCATTCTTGAAATATCCTGACGTGTAATCTTTGCACCTGAAGCACCACCATCTTTGTCAATTAATGGAACTTTGTAACGAACTACCTTTACTTCGGTAAGATCTTTTTCTTTCTCGCTTCCAGTGCTACCTGGTTTGCTTAGGGTTATGTTGTCTAAGAATGTTATACGATCTGGAGAGATTGAAACTTCCTCAATCATTGACGGCTGGTATCCATCAGGATTCGTTATTTTAACATTATAAGATCCAGGCTGAATACCATTAATTTGAAACTCTCCATCGGCGTCGGTTTGAGTACCACCTTTTGCAGCACTATTTTGTATAATTACCACTTTACTCATTCCAAGTGGCGCACCTGTTGCGGCATCTTTAACCTTCCCTTTTAATGTCCCAAGTCCAGCTTGAGAAAAGACATAAGAACCTGATAATAAAATACCTAGTAATAATAATCTAACTTTACCAACCATAGTATTGTGTATAAAATTGTTATTTTTAAGCTTATTTAAGCTTGTAAATATAGAAAATTTCATTGTGAATATGTACATGTTAAAAAAAATTAATTTAACAAAAAATTAACCTGACCGGTTGTAACCTAACTAATTTTATCATCACAAATGTCTGATTTAAAGATGAAAACAATTAAAAATTCCATAAATCATTTTACAAAAAATCAAGTGGATTTTTTTTTATCGAAAAAAATGGAATGGAATATTAAAGATGTTACTTTAATCCATGGGGATATTAATCGATATTCGAACATTAACAATTCAGAAAGAAAAAATGAATTTTTAGGTATTCGCTACCTTCGAAATTACTACGACTCACAATTAGAAATTAAATACTTGAGCAATGGAAAGCCAATTGTCGGAAATGGGTCAAAACACATTTCTATAAGTCACAGTAAGAATCACGTCGCATTTGCCGTAGCTACTCACCCCATTGGAATTGATATTGAAGAGTTTCACGAACGAATATTGAAAGTAAAAAATCGCTTTTTAAATGAAAACGAGCAAAAATTATTTGACCAAAACTCCGTTCAAGATCTCACTATTGCATGGAGCGCAAAAGAGGCATTATTTAAATTAAATGACGATTCAAGACTGGATTTCAAAACGGATTTGATTATAAATGGGTGGGATAAATGTTCAACCATTTTTGCCGAAATGAAACAAAATTTTCAATGGGTTAAAGTAAACCTACATTTTGAAATAAAAGAAAATCTCGTTTTATGTTTTAATTTTGAGTGATGTCTTCAATATTTTTTGACCTTAACAATAAAAAACGCTCAATTGCTGTTTTAATTGATCCAGAAAAATTTAAATTCCAAAATTCTAATGTTTTTATCGAAAAACTTAGAATAGCTAATCCAAACTTTATTTTTATTGGTGGAAGTACAGTATCAAAAGTAGATTTCGACTTTTGCATCTCAACGATTAAAAAAAACTTAAACTTCCCGATTATAATTTTTCCAGGAGGCTCACACCAAATAAGTCCTTTAGCCGATGCTATTTTGCTTCTTTCTCTTATTTCAGGTCGCAATCCCGATTATTTAATAGGACACCATATTGCTGCAGCGGAAGAATTAAATGAAATGTCGCTCGAAATTATTTCAACTTCCTATTTATTAGTTGATGGCGGGAAAAAGACTTCCGTTGAATATATTTCTCAAACGACACCTCTGCCGTCGGATCAAATTGCTTTAGCTCGAAGAATTGCTCTAGCCGGGAAACTTCAAGGGAAACAACTCACCTATTTGGATGCCGGAAGCGGTGCAAATAATCCTATTTCTTCCGGAATGATTGAAAAAGTAAAATCAATAGGTTCGCCATTAATTGTTGGAGGAGGAATTCGATCAATCGAAGAAATTGAAAGATGCCATAACGCTGGAGCCAATGTTGTGGTTATTGGAAATGCCATCGAAAACGAAGTTGATTTTTTATTAGATATTGCAAATTATCAGAAATTGAATCACGGTTTAAAACCTCATTAAAATGAAGATATTAAAATTAGTTGGCGGTATTTGTTACGCTACTTCATTTTTCTTTGCAGCAAATCTATTTTTTAAATTTAATATCGGTTTATCCATTGGGGCCACCCTAATTATTTTTCTAACCCTTGGCGGATTGGGATTTCTATTTAACCTTATTAGTTACACGAAAGACAAAACAGGAAATCCGTTGTCAAACCTAATATTCTGGCTTGGTTCATTCCTTGTTTTTTTCGGTTTAGTTTTGAAATTGTTGGGAATAACTAATTTGATTAATTTGATTTTTTTTGAATTATCTATTTCAACTAGTCTAATTTTGTTGGGTACAATTCTGCTGTTTTATTCCTTTTTCTTTTTGAGAAAAAGCAAAACCAAAAACAAAGAAAAGGAAGGGATTTTAGACCAATTTTAGAACAAAGCTTTTAAGCTCAAATCCAAACTCTTCACTGAATGGGTCAATGCTCCCACTGAAATAAACTGAACTCCTGTTTCAGCATATGAACGAATATTTTCCAAAGTTATACCACCAGAAGCTTCCGTCTCGAATTCCAATGGAATAATTGCCAAAGCCTCTTTTAACTGCAGGGGAGAAAAATTATCCAACATGATTCGTTCCACCCCACCAATTCTTAAAACCTCATGAAGTTCATTTAAATTCCTTACCTCAACTTCTATTCCGAGCGATTTTTTACTTTTATTCAAATACTCCTTCGTTTTTTCAATCGCTGGAATAATTCCTCCCGCATAATCAATGTGGTTGTCTTTTAACATGATCATATCGTAAAGTCCAAAACGATGGTTCTCCCCTCCTCCTATTTTTACCGCCCATTTTTCCAAATAGCGAATTCCAGGGGTAGTTTTACGGGTATCTAACAATTTCGTTTTGCAACCCTTAATTTCTTCAACAATTTTTGCAGTCTGTGTTGCAATTCCACTCATGCGTTGCATGAAATTCAATACCAAACGTTCTGTTGTTAAAATCGACTGGGAAGACCCTTTGACAACAAATGCTATTTCGCCTTTTGAAACCCGATCCCCATCCTGTTTGAAATAAGAAATTTCCAAACTAGGATCATAAATTTCATAAATACGCTTTGCCACCTCAACACCTGCTAAAACTCCATTTTCTTTTATCAATAATTGGGCGCTTCCAACAGCTTCATTCGGAACACAAGACAAGGTTGAATGATCCGCTTCTCCAATGTCTTCCTTTAACGCGAATTTTATTATTTGATCCAACATAATGACAAAGATAGTGTTAACTACTTTCAACTAAAAGTTTGTTTTTAACTTTATCTTATGGGTGAAACGAATGATGAACTAAAAAAAACAATTTCCTCGCTTCCAGAAGAGCCCGGGATTTACCAATATTTCGATAAGTCTGGACAAAT
>JBILIY010000216.1:0-3628 GCA_044368815.1 Crocinitomicaceae bacterium | reverse complement strand
ATTTGCTGCACCAACCATAGTTCCTTGTCCAAAATGCAATTCGAGAAATACAAGAATGGTAAGTCAATTTGGTAGTACCGCCTGTAAAGCTCATTATCAGTGCAATGAATGCCAAGAGCCTTTTGATTATTTTAAGTGTTTGAAGTGATTTTTCGGAGAACGTTTTAGCTTAAAATGTCCAATTGCTAACGATTAGTTCGAAATAAATTTTTTCGCAGTACGCTATTATTCGTTAATCCGTCCGCAACTAATCCGATCGCAGTTTGAAATCAACATTTCGCAATTACCACTATCAATCCAAAATATAGAAAATCAAAAGAGCTAAATCCAATGAAATACTTGTAACTGCAGAAATCACAATCCAACGCATTGGTGCAACAGCGAGCAACAAACTTAATGTTATCATAGTTGGGATTAGCACGGCGATTAATGCAAATGTATTTTCAATGGCACCCATTCCAACGGTAAGTCCTCCGAGGCATCCTACGATTAAAATGATTGCAGAAATGAATCCAAAACGATTGAATTCCATTTCATTTGTTGCAGTTGTTTCCATTTTTCTTTTTTCTTCAAAGTTCAAAATGATTGAAGTGAAATAAAATGATAACAGATAATAAATTAACTGATTATAATTGGGGTAAAAAACTGATTTAGGTCAATTTATTCTATTTGTTCGAAATCATCGAAGTCATCCGATTTTCGTTTTTCTTTTCCAGAATTAATAGATGTTTGTATATCAATGAATGGTTGACCGGATAAAATATAAATTACAGCATTTACCATTTTAATTATCATACCCACAAGAAAGAAAAACCCAATTACTTTGAAGATGAATCCGATCAGGACGGTTGTTTCAAGGTCTATGATACTTTCACGAAACCAATTTGCAATGCCATTTGATGCATACTGCGGAAAATAAATGAATGAAATGAAAAGTAAAATGGAAGCGCTAATCAAAACAATTTCAGCTCGTATGTTAAATCCTTCATTAAATGATTGATTACCAAATGATCCCATTAATCTGATTTGCTTTTGTTTTTGTTGGAATTTCCCGATAAAATACATGAGTAGGATTATCGCAGAAGGCAAAAGATTTTTTATCGTCACAACCTGCTGGTTTATGTCTAAGCAAAATAGAAATGTGACATTAACTAGGAACAAATATTTAATTGATTTTATAAAGTAAACTTCAACGATGGTTCTCGTTCTTCCTCCAACAAGCATTTTCAGTATCAAATCAATGAAAAACCATAAGAATCCATAAATTGAAAATAGAACACCCAAGCGAAAGATGAGGTTGATTAATTCCATTTATCTTGGTTGAAGTAAATATTCTTTTGGTGCAGCTGGTGCGGTGTTAGGGTTAAAATCAAATGAAATGATTCTTCCTTCAAGCCTTCTGTTTTGTTGGTGTAATTGTTCGAATAAATTGATATCTGAAGTTTTGAATGATTCGATATAAGCTTCAGTTAAAGTAATATATTGCTTGGTATTAGGATCAATGTAGCGAAGCGGTTCGGTTTCTCCTTTACCAATTGGAATCATTCTTCTTGGGTCAATTCCTTGTTTTTCAACTAAATAGGTATAAACTGCTTTGGCTCGGTTTTCAGAAAGTTTCATGTTTGATTTTTCATCTCCTCTTGAGTCTGTATGTGAGATCAACTCTATAATCATTTCGGGGTTTTTATTTAATAACTCGGCAATTAAATTGAGTGAATCCAAATCTTTGGTACTCGATAATTTCCAAGAATCAAATTCGAATCGAACTTCTGGTAAGCGAAAATAGGCTCTTAGTTCAGGCTGAGGTTCTGTTAATTCAATTTTTCTGATGACTTTCTGTCCGGATGCATCGACTATTTCTACTTCATAAATTCCTTTTCGTAATTTAAAAAGATCTTCTGAGAAACCTCCATTCGACCATTTAAATTTGTAGGGTGCAGATCCCGAAACAACCGTTAAATCGATTTCACCATCGGTTCCATTGAATTTTGAGACATCTTTTTTTGTAACATTGACAACTAATGTCGGAGCAGGTTTTTCTTCGGCGAAATAAATGTCCGCATCTGAAGCTCCGCGGTTACTAGACCAAAATAGTTGTTTACCCTTTCGAAAGAGATATGCGTCAAAATCAGGAGAGTTAATGGCATTCCCCATATTTATTGGACTGCTCCAATTAATTGAGCTTCCATTGCGAGTAGAATAGTATATATCATAATTACCAAGACCTTCTAACCCGTTACTCGCAAAATAGAGTGTGTCACCATTTTCGGATAGAAATGGAGAGATTTCATTTTTAGCAGTATTTATTTCCAATCTTTCTGGTTTTGACCAGGAACCCGAGTTATTTTGAGAAATGTATAAATCTATTCCACTGCCACTAGTTTTCATTTTAGCTGAAATGACTATGGATTTTTGGTCTCCGGATATCGAGAAACCGAAGGATGAGCTCTCAAAATCATTCAAAGGCAGCTCCAATGAAACGGGTTTTTTCCAATTACCATTTTGATCTTTTGTTGAGTAGGCGATTCCTCTGAGTTGATTCGATTTTCCTTCGTAGGAATTTAAAAGATATGCAATTTTATCATCGTTTGAAAAAGATAGAAGTCCATTGTGAAATTGATTGTTTAAGTCTGAAACATTTTCAGCTTGACTCCATTCTCCTTTATCATTTTTCGCAGATTTCCAAATATCTTGATCATTAACACCACCCTTATTATCTTGATCAAATGTTCTAACAAAAAAGATTTCTTTGCCGTTTGATGAAACTATTGGAGCACTTTCTTCGGCGGAGCTATTCATGGTTATGGGTAATCTTTTTGGTTCAGAAAAAGGGTTTATCTGACTCCAATGATTGAAGTTAATGAATACACTAAAAACAAAAAGTGAGTATAATTTCATTTTAAAAACGATAACGCAAGATTAATTCATGTCCCCCATTACTAGCGTATCTTACCTTATTAATTGAAAAATCTACCGAATATCCGAGACGAAATTTATCATTTATATTAAATCCTCCGGTTACACCAATCGCCGATTTGTGACGATAAATCAAGCCTCCAAATAAATTTTCGTCAAAGTTCGCGACTATCGATAGTTCTGTAGATAAAGGCGCCGGACTCATTTTTTTAAGGAGTAATGTTGTATTTATGGACAAAGTTTGTCCGATTGAATAGTTGTAACCAGTCGATAAAAATAAATGTGGCGTTGGTTGAAAATTGGTTTGACTTGATCCTAGTACTATTAAATCACCTGTAATATTATTTGCTGCTGCAGCAATAAAGAAGTCGGCATAATGAATAGCTCCACCTAAACCTAAATTGAGTCTTAAATTGTTGGTTCTTCCACTTATAAACTCATCGTATTCCAAATCTCCGCCTTGATAGGACAATGTTGGATCGTTCAAATTTGCTACAATCGCTTTTGAGGCGTCAAATGAATTATTGGAAAAACCGAGCTTAGCTCCACCCGAAAGCTTTAGTTTTTTAGTTAATTTATAGTGAATTGCATAAAGTCCATTGAGTTCGAATGTGCCAAATGCACCATATTTATCAACTCCAACGTGAGCTCCAACTGCTTGTGTCAGAATTCGTTTTTCGTCTTTTTCAGCTTCTGGTACTTCTCTACTTAC
>JBILIY010000215.1:0-3646 GCA_044368815.1 Crocinitomicaceae bacterium | reverse complement strand
TAGTTTGAAGATTACTGAAAGACGGAAGAAGACCCAATACGCCGCCAATTGCCAAACCTCCGACCGCCTTACCGAGGTCAAGGTGTTTTTTCTCAATCAATAGCCTTATTCCTTCTGCAACAGCTACAGCGAATAATAAAAAAACCAAATAATAAGTCATTTGTAGGTGATTTGCCGTTATATTCAACCCGAAAAACAAGGCAAAAATGACACTGCCCAAAAGCCATTTTCCTCGAAAAGCCAATATCAGTCCTCCTAATGCTGGTGCCATATAGGCGATGGCGTTTACTTTTGTCATGTGACCTGCGCCAATATAAAGGATGTTAATTGTAGAGAAACCGAAAGCAATCGCGCCGACAATGCCTAGCCACGGATTCACACGAAGACATAGGGCGAAAATGTAAAAACCAAGCATTGCTAGGAACATCAATCCAACAGGTCTCGTCAATGCGAAGTTAAACTGCAAAAGGCGATCTAACTTTATTAAATAATTGTTGTGGTGAATTACTGAAATTTGATAAGCGGGCATTCCACTAAACATAGCGTTTGTCCACAAAGGTTCATTGCCATTTTGAATTCGGTAGTCGACGATTTCTTTCGACATACCTTGAAATTGCTTTATATCATTTTGTTTTAGATTGTATCCATTAAAAAGAGGGGAGAAGTAAACGGATGAGAATACAACGAATATAATTAAAGCTGCAACATGCGGAATTAACAATTTTATTTTTTCATTCATTTCGAAAAATTTTAATGTGAAGGTAATAACAATCCTTTAATTTTAGTTTTGTTTTGGGTTTGCATAGAGCACAACGTCTTGTTGGTCGATTTCATTGCCGCACAAGATTACTAGTCGTTCGATGATGTTTCTTAATTCACGAATGTTTCCGGTCCAATCCACGTCTTTCAGCGCATTCATTCCTTTACTCGTAATCGTTTTTCTGGCAATGCCATGATCTTGGCAGATTAAAGTTAAAAAGTGATCTGCTAATAATGGAATGTCATTTCTTCTTTCATTGAGTGAAGGAACATGAACCAGGATAACGGCTAATCGATGGTACAAATCCTCACGAAAACGTCCTTCGGTGATCTCTTTGCGAAGGTCCTTGTTTGTAGCTGCGACTACGCGACAATCCACTTTAACATCTTTTTCACCGCCAACACGTTGAATCACATTTTCTTGCAATGCTCTTAAAACTTTAGCTTGTGCACTTGATGACATGTCTCCAATTTCGTCCAAAAACAAAGTGCCGCCAGATGCTAATTCAAATTTTCCTTTTTTATCTTTTACAGCGGAGGTAAACGCACCTTTTTCATGACCAAACAATTCGCTTTCAATTAATTCAGAGGGTATCGCTGCGCAATTTACTTCAATGAAAGGCATCTTAGACCGATTCGACAGATCGTGTAAAGATCTTGCAACTAATTCCTTTCCTGTTCCATTTTCACCAGTTATTAAAACACGTGCTTCAGATGGAGCGACTTTTTCAATCATCTCCTTGATTTTAATTATTTCAGGTGTTTCTCCGATGATTGAACTTCCTTTGATGCGTTTAATTGTTGTTTTGAGCGCTTTGGTTTCGATAACCATCGTATTACGTTCCTTAACATTTCTTAGAATAACCAGAATTCGGTTTAAATCAAGCGGTTTTTCTATGAAATCGAACGCTCCGTTTTTAATTGTTTGAACAGCTGTTTCAACTGTGCCGTGGCCACTAATCATTACAATTGGCGTAGTATTTTCTTCTGCATTCAAAGCATCTAATACTTCTAGGCCATCGAGCATTGGCATTTTGATATCGCAAAATATCAGATCAAACGTGTTTTTTTGACTCGCTTCTAAACCCTCTTTGCCATTTTCAGCTTCGGAAACATGACAACCCTCGAACTCCAAAATCTCTCTCAAAGCTCTTCGAATAGAACGTTCATCATCAATTATCAATACCTTCATTTCACTTATTTTACAGTTCGTTCCAACATGGGGACAAATTTGAATGTCCCATACTCACGAATGTTATATTCGTTTTCATTAATTTTTTTGATTTTCATCATTTTTTGTTCAATTCCTTCTCCTACAGGAATAATCATAATTCCACCAACTTTGAGTTGATTCTTCAGCTCAGTAGGGATTTCAGGTGCTCCACAAGTAACTAGGATTCTATCATATGGAGCATACGAACTGTTTCCTTGAAATCCATCTCCAAAAAATAATTTCGGATTGAAATTGAAAAAATGAATGATCTGTTTCGCTTTCAAATGTAAATCACGATGGCGTTCGATAGAAAAAACCTTTGCGCCAAGAGAACAAAGTATACAGGTTTGAAATCCTGAACCTGTGCCTATTTCCAATACCTTATTACCTTTCTCAAGTTCCAATAATTCTGTCTGAAAAGCAACCGTGTAAGGGTGTGAAATGGTTTGTCCTGATCCAATCTGAAAGGCCATATTCGAATAGGCTTGTTCTTCAAATGCTAAATCGAGAAAAAAATGACGTGGAATCAGGTCGAACGCATCCAAAATTACTTGATTTTCAATTCCTTTTTCTTTAAGTTGCGAAATTAGATTTTTTCGCATCCCTTTATGTTTAAACGTATCTTTTAAATGATTCATTTTTCCCGTCGTTCTATCCCGATTTTTATAATAATACAAATTTAATTCTTTTCAATTGGTAAAGGAATAAACACAAACTGTTTTTGTTAATTTTGGATTTAAACAATTTGTCAGAAACATTTCTTTTTTAAAAATGTAATATTTAAATGCCTCGTCCATTTTAATTTCTTATTTTCGAATAGAGTTAGCTTAATCAAATTTAAATGTCAGATCAGTATTCAAAAAAAATAATAAGCGCGACAAAACCCTTCATTCCGCCTGTGCCAGAGTATCAAGAGAAGGTCAGTGAAATTTTGAATCGAGGTTGGCTTACAAATCAGGGACCTTGCGTTGAAGAACTTGAAGAAAGATTAAAAGACTATTTGAAAGTTGAAAATATACTTTTGGTAACGAACGGAACAATTGCCATTCAATTGGCAATCAAGGCACTTGATATAAAAGGTGAGGTGATAACAACTCCCTATTCTTATGTTGCTACAACCTCCTCGTTGCTCTGGGAGAATTGTGTTCCTCGGTTTTGTGACATAGATAGAGATACATTCAATATTGATCCAACAAAAATTGAAACCCTATTGACAGAAAAAACTACTGCGATTTTAGCGACGAATGTTTATGGGTATCCTTGTAATATTAATTCGATTCAGCGAATTGCCGAAAAACATGGTTTAAAGGTCATATATGATAGTGCACATTGCTTTGGAACTTCCTATGAGAATAAAAACATTCTCAATTATGGTGATGTTTCTACTATCAGTTTTCATGCTACAAAGCTTTTTCATACTGTGGAAGGCGGGGCGGTTGTATGTCAAGATAAAGCTGTTTATGAGCGAATGAAACTCATGAGAAACTTTGGTCATACCTCTCCAACTACATTTTCGGAAATTGGAATAAATGCGAAAATGAACGAGCTTACTGCGGCAATGGGATTGGTTAACCTTAATTACATTGACGAAATCCGAAAACATCGAAAACATCAATGGGATTTATATAAAAATCTTTTGTTGGAGAAAGGTTTGTCTATCACTGATTTCAAATT
>JBILIY010000214.1:0-3662 GCA_044368815.1 Crocinitomicaceae bacterium | reverse complement strand
ATTATTGATACCACAGGTAGATTAACATTGACTCAACTCATTAAACTATGTGCTTTAACTGAAGGAATGGTTGCGTGTTCAACAGGACCATACCACTTGTCCGCTGTTTTTGGAAAAAAAGCGGTTGGTTTATTTTCTTCCCGTAAACCGATTCACCCTGGTCGCTGGGCGGCTTTAGGCGAATACTCAGCTGCTTTGGTCTTCGATGAAAATTGTTCGAAATGTAAAAAAGGGAAATACTGCAATTGCATCGAAAAAATTGAAGTTGATCGTGTTATAAGATTCTTCGAATGATTATAATATGGCTTAAATCTTTAGTTCAAAGTCACCTTTTTTTAACGATTTCCACCTTTTTCTTTTCGATTGGATTATTAAATTGGAATGAGCACTCCATTCATTTTTCAGTGGCCTTATCATTTGCTGTATTTGGAGTGTACAATTTGAATCGATTAAACAAATTAAAAAAGAATCAACTTCCCACCGAAATACGATTTTGGTATGAGAGGCACTCAATCATTCTTTACGTGTGGTCTCTCGTAAGTCTTGTAATAGCCACTTTGATTTATTTTTATGTTCTGAGACAAAAGCCATTTTCACTATTGATGCTAGGATTAACGGGATTGATTACAGCACTTTACATTTTTACAATAAAACAAGCCAATCTACGGCAAATTCCAGGAACAAAGGCGTTATGGATTTCCATAGTCTGGACAATTATTGCCGTAGTTATTCCTAAATTGACACTGGATTCATTTAGTTGGTTAGATCTACATTATTTCATTCTGTTTTATGCGCTTACGATTCCAGGTGATATGCGCGACATGGAGTTTGATAACCCCAAAATGAAAACGATACCTCAACTAATAGGAAATAGAAAGTCAAAACTTTTGTTTTATTTTCTATTGATTCTTTTTCTGATGATTAATTATTTATTAAAAGACAGAAATCCAATTGAAATCAGTCTCGTTTTACTATTTAGTTTAATTCTATTTGCAAAACGATTTTCACTGCGTTATGCTCTCATCGATGGAATTCTTTTGATTTTAGGAATATCTAGTTTGATTGCCTCGTGAGAAATTTCAAACAAGTTACAAAATGTTCAGATTTTGTAGATGTAATATTGAGCGTGAAACATTTTTTCAATACGCTATCGAGACCCGAAATGAACTTTTATCTTTGCACCTTAAACAAAAACCATGGATTACGATTTTAGAGCGATAGAAAATAAATGGAGGAATTTCTGGGCGGAAAACAAAACATTTAAAGTTACGGAAGATCAAAGTAAACCGAAATTTTATGTTTTGGATATGTTTCCTTATCCATCAGGCGCGGGATTACATGTTGGTCACCCACTTGGCTATATTGCTTCTGATATCTATGCGCGCTACAAACGCTTACAGGGATTCAACGTACTTCATCCAATGGGTTATGATTCCTTT
Organism: Crocinitomicaceae bacterium; assembly: GCA_044368815.1. Lineage (GTDB taxonomy): Bacteria > Bacteroidota > Bacteroidia > Flavobacteriales_D > Crocinitomicaceae > UBA952. The sequence goes on along the minus strand of JBILIY010000214.1, from coordinate 2,223 downwards.
GGATTGCCCGCGGAGCAATATGCGATTCAAACGGGGCAACATCCTGCAATTACGACAGAACAGAACATTGCTCGTTATCGAGATCAAATGGATAAAATCGGATTTTCTTTCGATTGGGATCGTGAAGTACGAACTTCTTCGCCAGAATACTACAAGTGGACGCAATGGATTTTTATTCAACTTTTTTATTCATGGTTTAATCCCAAAACAAATAAAGCCGAACACATTGATTCACTTATTTCCATTTTCGAAAATGAAGGTTCGAATGGCGTTAATTTGGATCAATTAACCGGCGAAATCGAAAAAGATATGATTCCGTTTACGTCAAGTGAATGGCAGAATTTCGATGAAAAGAAAAAGCTTGAAATCCTGATGAATTTTCGTCTGGCCTACCTTGGTGAATCATACGTGAATTGGTGTTCTGCATTGGGAACGGTGCTCGCTAACGATGAAGTAGTCAATGGAGTTTCTGAGCGTGGAGGTCATCCTGTTGAGCGCAAATTAATGAAACAGTGGAGTATGCGTATTACTGCATATGCTCAACGATTGTTGGATGGATTGAATGAAATTGATTGGTCAGAAAGCATCAAGGAAACACAACGCAATTGGATTGGTAGAAGTGAGGGGGCGTCGATTTTCTTCCCACTATTAAGAGGAACTCAAAGTGTCACCCCTCTTGATCTCCCCTCAAGGGGAGAAACCAACTTCCCCCTTTGGAGGGGGACCGAGGGGGAGGATAAACTGGATGAGAATCATAATGTCACCCCTCTTGATCTCCCCTCAAGGGGAGAGATTGAAGTTTTCACCACCCGTCCAGATACTGTTTTTGGAGTTTCATTTGTGACGTTGGCCCCTGAGCATGATTTGGTTTCAAAAATTACAACTTCTGAACAAAAAGCAGCGGTTGATGCATATGTTGAGAAGGCTAAAAATCGCAGTGAGCGAGAACGTCAAGCAGATGTGAATACGATTAGTGGTGTATTTACCGGTTCGTATGTTGAACATCCCTTCACAAAAGAACCTATTCCAATTTGGGTTGGAGATTATGTTTTGGTTGGCTACGGTACAGGAGCTGTTATGGCCGTTCCAGGGCACGATGAGCGTGATTTTAAATTCGCAAAGCATTTTGACATTCCAATCAAACAAGTGATTGTTCCCGCAAATGAATCTCACGACATAGATAAAGCAGCTTGGATTGAAAAAGAAGGAACAATAATCAATTCCGATTTCTTAAATGGCCTATCTGTAAAACAAGCGATATCGAAATCAATTGATGAAATTACGAAAAACGGATTTGGAAAAGGTCGTATAAATTACCGCTTACGAGATGCCGTTTTTGGTCGTCAACGTTATTGGGGCGAGCCAATTCCCATTTTTTACAAGAACGAAACTCCTTATGCACTGAACGAAAGTGAGTTGCCATTAACTTTGCCAGAAGTAGATAAATACCTTCCAACTGAGGATGGTGAGCCGCCATTAGCAAGAGCAAACAATTGGAAATATAATTCGGATTTTGAATATGAACTTTCAACAATGCCGGGTTGGGCTGGAAGTTCTTGGTATTTCTTAAGGTATCTTGATCCTAATAATACTGCTGAATTTGTCAGCAAAGAAAAAGTTGACTATTGGGGCAATGTAGATCTTTACATCGGCGGCTCCGAACATGCAACTGGACATTTACTTTATGCTCGTTTTTGGACGAAATTTCTCGCCGATCGAGGTTTCATCCCATTCGATGAACCATTTAAAAAAATGATTAATCAGGGAATGATTCTCGGAAGAAGTAGCTTTGTTTATTTGGTAATAGGTGAAGACAAATTTGTTACTCATTCGTTGAAGGAAAATCATACCTGCGCGCCTATTCACGTCGATATTTCATTGGTTGATAACGACAAGCTAGATATTGAAGGATTCAAAAAATGGCGTCCGGAATACACAAATGCTGAGTTTGTTTGCGAAGAGGATGGATCATACATTTGCGGTTACGAGGTGGAGAAAATGTCGAAGTCGAAATACAATGTTCAAACACCTGATGAGTTAGTTGAAAAATTTGGCGCAGATACGTTGCGCATGTATGAGATGTTCCTTGGTCCATTAGAGCAAACTAAACCTTGGGATACGAAAGGAATTAATGGCGTTTTCAACTTCTTACGGAAGCTTTGGCGCTTGATTCATGATGCGGATGGAAATGTCGTGTTTTCTGAAAATGAACCATCAAAAGAA
>JBILIY010000035.1:0-8204 GCA_044368815.1 Crocinitomicaceae bacterium | reverse complement strand
AAAGATTTCCATTGATTTGATTATTAAATTCATTATCAATGGATTAAACTGAATAAAATGAACTAATATTGAAATAAAAATATTAAGTTTATTAACTTTATAAACAACATTTATATGTGTATTACGGTTTCATTTTGTTCTGTATCAATGCAGAGGTATATTGCTGATAAATCGCCTTTAACTTTCGAATTTTTGAAATTTCATCTTGACTTCTTTTAGTCTTTTGTTGTTCATTCCAGGAGAATGGATCTTTACCCTTTTCAAACGCGATAAAATTTTCAGAGGAATAAGCTAATTTCGGGTAACTTTTATTTTTAAAATAGGAAGTTCCCATGGCGAAAAATCTTGTTTTTTGATTCAATAAATCCAAGGCCGTAGGAAGAATATCAATTTGTTGAAAAGCACTTCCCGCTTTCACTTTTGGCAATGATCCACTCGTGTGATAAAATGCAATCGGAATGCGATGCCTCCATTCCATTGTGGCTCTATCAACTCGTGATGTTGGACCAACGTGATCAGCACAGAATATGAACAAGGTGTTTTTGAACCAATCTTGCTTTTGTGCCTTCTCCCAAAAAGATTTGAAAGCAAAATCTACGTAATTAATGGTTTTACATAGTGGATCTGGACCTTTTCGAACTTTATTTTTATACTCGTTTGGAACAGTAAATGGATGATGCGAAGAAAGTGTAAAAATCATTGAAAAAAATGGCTTTTTAAATTCATTCATTAGATCGATTGACCGCGACATGAAATGGTGATCCTCGATACCCCAATTACCATCAAAATGTTTATCATTTCCATATTCCGTTCTTCCATAATAATGATCAAATCCAACCGCTGAAGCGAAAGCATCAAAACGCATTGAACCATTGGTAGCACCGTGAAAGAATGCGGATTCGTAGCCATCTTTTTTCAAAATACTTGGAAATCCTTCAAATTGATTCGAACTGTAGGAGGAAAGAATAAAACTTTCGTTCATCCAAGTGGGGATTGACGAAACAACCGTAGGCAATGCATCCATTGAAGTTCTCGCATTCGCAATTCCGTAATCAAAATACATTGATTGGTCTAAAATGGAATCTAAAAATGGAGTATAACTTTCAGGACTAGCAGGGCCAGAATACATCGTGCCAAAACTTTCAAAAAGTATGAATACTACATTTGGTTTACCAGGTAAAAGGTGCTGTGGTTTTGAATGTTGTATTGGGTTGAAAATTCGATTAACTTCTCTTTCTGAGAAATAATTTTTCTTTTCAACACCAACGAAATCATACGTTTTAATAATTGTAAATGCCGAATTAAGCACTGCAGGTGAATTCTTAAGCGAACAATAATTGGTTGATTCCAAAACTCCCACAGGTTTTAATTGAAATCCTCCTCTTCCGATTAAAATCGTGAGTAAAACTCCTACAATTAATCCTAACCAACTTGAAATTGATTTGTAATTCGAAATGGGATTTTTAAGTTTTATGTAGCCATAAATTAATCCAGAAAATGATAAAATGAAAAAGAGAATTAGCCACCAAAATTCAAGTAAAAATTCACCTGCCAAACTCCCAGTTTCAGAATTATTCAACATATACATTAAGTAATCGTAACTCGTTCGTTTTTCCGTATATGAAAAATAAGCAACATCCCATGCATTAAAAAAGAAAACCAAAATTGAAGTTAAAGTGAATAAGATAAGTAAAACAAATGCTCTTGCTTTTTCCAACTTACGACCAATGGGAATCAGAAAAAAGAAAATAAATGGCAAGAAAAAAAGTGCGATTGTTATTAAATCGAACCAAACCCCTACAAAATGCTCATATATACCAAAGTTGTTAAACGATTTAGAATTGGTAGCCAAAAGGATGATTCTGTATAGTTCCAAAACCAATAGAACCACCCCCAACTTTAGAGTTAAGTTGGCATAAACATTTTCCCGAGAAAAATACTTTTTCAAATCAATAGTTCAAAAGCTTATCAACTGCCGCCAATAATCTATCTTGTGGTAAAAATTGCTTCTCCAAGGAAACAGCGAAAGGAACAGGTGTATCCAATGAAGCAACTCTTAAAACAGGCGCATCCAACGATTCAAAACAGTTTTCAGTAATTAGAGCAACCAACTCCCCTCCTATTCCACCAGTCATGCAATCTTCGTGTAAAACAATTACTTTCCCCGTCTTTATAACTGCTTCGAAGATAGCTTCTTCGTCAAGCGGTAAAAGTGTTCTCAAATCTAAAATTTCAATTGAAAGGTCTTTTCTTACTTCCGCCATTTCCTTTGCCCAATGAACACCAAGACCATACGTGACAATCGTTAAGTCTGATCCTGATGATACCGTTTTTGCTTTTCCAATTTCAACTGTGAAATAGTCATCAGAAACATCCTCCTTCAAACTGCGATACAAATATTTGTGTTCAAAAAAGATTACTGGATTAGGGTCTTCAAAAGCGGCATTTAGCAACCCTTTCGCGTCCGAAGGTGAAGATGGATAAACCACTTTCAATCCAGGGGTATGTACAAACCAAGCTTCGTTACTTTGTGAATGAAAAGGCCCTGCAGCGGTTCCAGCTCCTGTTGGCATACGAACGACTACATCTGCATTTTGCCCCCATCGCCAGTGAATTTTCGCTAAATTGTTAATGATTTGATTGAACCCACATGTCACGAAATCGGCGAACTGCATTTCAACCATTGTTTTCATTCCTGAAATAGAAAGTCCTAAACTTGCGCCAACAATTGCAGATTCACACAAAGGTGTATTTCGAACCCGATCTTTTCCAAAACGATCAACAAGTCCTTCTGTTACTTTGAACGCACCACCATACTCAGCAATATCTTGACCCATCAAAATCAATTCGGGATACCTATCCATTGACTGAACGATTGCATCTTGAATTGCATCAATGAATCTTTTCTCTGTTTTTGAACCTGAAGGAACAATGATATTTTGATCAAAGGATGCATAAACATCGTTCAATTCTGTTTCAAAGTCAGCATTGATTGGACCTTCTGTTTGCGCTTGCTCAAATGAAGACTGAATTTCCTCTTTGATTTCACTTTTAATTTGATTCTCCACTTCTTCGGTTAAGATGCCTTGTTCTTTCAAATAAAGTTCATAATTCGTCACCGGATCTTTCTGAGCCCATTCTTCTTGAAGACCTTCAGGGTAATATTTTGTTCCTGAAGATTCTTCGTGACCACGCATACGGAAAGTCATCAATTCCAATAAATAGGGTTTTGGCTCTTTTCTAATCTCGTTGTTTATTGTTCGAACAGTTCTAATCACATCTAAAATGTTGTTGCCATCAACTTGCAATGCTTTCATTCCATAACCTATACCTTTGTCAATGAACTGCTTACAACGAAATTGTTCAATCGACGGCGTTGATAAGCCCCAACAATTATTCTCAATACAAAAAATGACAGGCAAATCCCAAACTGCGGCAACGTTTAAAGATTCATGAAAGTCTCCTTCTGATGCTCCACCATCTCCCGTAAAAACAATGGTTGATTTTTCATTTTTACGAATTTTATTAGCTAGTGCAATTCCATCGGCAATTCCTAATTGCGGACCAAGATGTGAAATCATCCCGACCAACTTATGTTCTTGCGTCCCAAAATGAAATGAACGATCACGTCCTTTGGTAAATCCCGAAAGTTTTCCTTGAAATTGGGCAAAAAGACGCTTCAAAGGAATATTTCGTGTTGTAAAAATCCCAAGGTTTCGGTGCATTGGAAGAATGTACTCATCATCATCCATGGCGTAAGCACAACCTACAGAGATTCCTTCTTGACCCCAACCGGAAAACCACTTTGTAATTTTCCCTTGACGAAGTAGAATCAACATTTTCTCCTCAATCAAACGTGGTTTAACAAGTTTCTTGTAAATCATTAAAAGCTCGTCATTATCGAATCCTTCACGATTGAATTCAATGTGTCTTTTCTCAAGTGTTTCCATAAAGTTTTCTGGTTAAAGGAAAAAATTAAATCTTCATTCCTTTCACAACGCGTTCTTTGCGTTTGGTTTTTTGAAGTTTTTTACGAACAACCAATAAATATGCTGTCCGCGCGCTGCCTCTGGTTAAATCTACTTTATACTGATCCTCACCATACTTGATTTTTGGCCCACCTTGCGCGTTCCAATCAGCGTCAAAAAAGTAACGTTTGCTTAATGATGATTCCGATTTCGCAACGAAAGAAAGCACTTTATCTTCACCATTTTCAAATCGCACCTTGATCTCGCCTTTTGTCCCAAAGCTATCAAAAATACATCGTGTTCCAGCAGGGATAATTATAGATTCGCTTTCACTGCTCGAATTAATCACCAAAGTTCCGTTATCCGTTGTATTTGAATTATCAGAACGCGTTTCTTGATTGAGTATAATTGTGTGGGAAATAAAGAACTGAACTTTTCCCATTTTTTCTTCATTATCTAAAGCGAATTCATCTCTAACTTGCGTTGTGTATGGAATTTTAACCCCACAAGAACTCAATATCGATATGCAGAGACTAAAAAGAACCAAATATTTCATATGCAAAATTTTACACAAAATTAAGAAAATGATTCAGCTTGTGGAAACAGAAAACAAGAAATTGTAATTATTTTTGGATGATGAAGAAACTCTTTCATAAATCTTTATTTTGCTTAATATTACTTGTGTTTTTAGGATGCAAGGATGATTCGAAAAGTGAAATAGTAGATCTTGATAAAATTCGACCTAAATCCGATTCGAAATCAAATAAAATCGACAAAACAAACATCGACAGTAATGAGGTTTCTCTCCACGAATATATTTTAGACTCGATCAATTTAAAACTAGATCATATTATTACTCTCAGCAACTCCACTTTCCTCAATAGATTCCCGAGTAAAAAAAACGCTTTAAGAACTTTATATTTAACAGATACAACGATTCAAATTCAACATGAACATTACGAATATGTTGATTCAAATCAAATGAAAAATGCATTCTTCAATTGGCTCGATTGCAACGGGAAAAACTGTAAAAGCATCAAATTATACGAAGAAACCAAAATTGAGCCAGATAATTTACTCTTAATAGCTACTGCTCAATCGATAGACATTTTCCGAAGTAAATCATTTTTTAAGGCGGAAGACTGGATCAATTTTGTAAGATTTTCAAAGAAAACCAATGTATTTAAATACATCCTTTTTCAGAAAAAAAATCAAAAATCTCAATGGTTTGATTTTAAAAACTATAAACTCGTGCTTAAAACAAAGAAATGAATATTTTGAATCGTGGATTTATTTCCGTTAAACCAACAATTGATTTTTTGAATTGGAAAAAATCCTACTCAATCGAAGAGTTAATCGAACCTGAAATTCCTGAAGCAACAGTTTACTTGGTTGAGGATGAATTTTGGGATGAGGAAGAAATGTTGAAAAAATATTTTAAGAAAATCGCAAAACAAGAATTCCTGGGTTGTTCTGAAACAGTTGAATCTTTTCCAAGCGTTGAATCTGTTGAAGATTTTTTAAAATTTTTCATCGTGGAATTTGGAACTTTTGTAATTGATCTTCTAAAAAATCCAATTAACTCAGAAAAAATTGATTTATAATTTTTTGAACAACTCGGCATTTAGGTAACTCGAATCGTAGGTTACCTCCTCGCCTATCCAACTTGGAATTTCAAATTCAAAATTTTCCAATGGAATTTCGATTTCAGCAACAATTAATCCGCTCAGTTTTCCTTCAAAAACATCAATTTCCCAAGTTAAATTCCCAAAATTCAAGTAATGTCGTTTTTTGGAAAGTACTTTTAAATTGAACTTTTCAATTATTTCTAATGCCTCCCGTTTCGGAATCTCATACTCGAATTCGTCCCTTGTTATTCCAATTTGATTACCTTTAATTGTGAGGAAAGCGAACTCATTTTTAATGCGAACGCGCAAGGATTTATTCGGCTCGTTGAATAAATAGGTTTGTTGAATTTGATCAAATTTGCAACCCTCAATGACCAAAATATCCTTAACCAAAAACTTTCGCTCTATTTCTTTCATTCAATGCTCTTTTGCGCAAAGTTAAGCTGTTGATAGATTCTTAATTATGAAATCAACCGAAAGAAATAAAAAATTATATTTGAATTCTTTAAGAAGTTAGATGATTGAACTACGAGCAAGAACCCCACGTTGGGTAATAATTGTGATTGATTTACTGCTTGCGGCTTTCGCTTTGGGATTCGCCTATCTCATTCGGTTCGACTTGAAAGCTGATGTTTCTTTGATTCGGAAAGAGTGGTTGATTTTATCGAAATCCATTTGGTTTTATTTTTTGGTCAAGTTCTTGGTTTTTTATTTATTTAAAATCCACAAAGGCCTTGTAAGATATACCTCCACCGAAGATTTGAAGCGAATCTTTCTCGCTATATTGAATTGTAGTTTTATTTTTCTCATCGCGGGATTTATTCGTTATGAATGGATGGATGGTTACTTTTTGTTCCCAATGTCCGTTTTGATTTTGGAATTCCTTGCTGGGTTCGCATTTGCAATTGGATGCCGCTTCATTATTAAATTGCTTTATTTGGAACGAACAAAAACTAAAGTCGAAGAAGAAAATGTGCTCATTTATGGCGCGGGGGTAAGCGGTATCATTACAAAACGAACCATTGAAAACGACCCAAGAAACAATCAGAAAGTAATCGGATTTGTTGATGATAACCCCAAATTAAATGCAACACGAATTGAAGGCACAAAAGTATTTGGAACAGACAACATAAAATCTCTCAGGGAGGAATTTGACATAAAACAGCTAATCGTTGCAATACAAAATCCAAATCCTGAAAAACAAAAAAAGGTTTTAGACACTTGCCTGGAACTCAAAATAGCAGTTCAAAAAGTTCCTAATCCTAAAAGTTGGGTCAATGGAGAATTTACGACAAAACAACTTTCAAAAATTAAAATTGAAGATTTACTTGGAAGAAAAGCCATTGATTTGAATAATGAGCAGATTCAAAATGAATTAAATAATAAAGTGATTTTGGTTACGGGAGCAGCTGGTTCAATTGGTAGCGGATTAACGATGGAAATCGCGAAGTATTCCCCTTCCCTACTTCTTATCCTCGATCAAGCTGAGTCTGCAGTTTATGACTTGCAATTTGAACTTTCAACCATTTATCCTAATCTTAAGTTTGAAGTAATCATTGGTGATATTTGTAATGAAAATCGAATGCATCGTATTTTCGAATTTTTCAAACCGCAACTTGTTTTCCACGCTGCTGCTTATAAGCATGTTCCGATGATGGAACTGAATCCTGCTGAGGCCGTAATGAATAATATCAAAGGAACCAAAATTCTTGCTGACTTGGCCTTGACAAATCAGGTTGAAAAATTTGTAATGATCTCCACAGACAAAGCGGTTAATCCAACCAATGTAATGGGTGCATCCAAGCGTATCGCTGAAATTTACACGCAAAGCAAAAATGAGGTCAATAAGACACGGTTTGTGACAACTCGGTTTGGAAATGTTCTTGGATCGAATGGCTCCGTTATTCCACTTTTTCAGAAGCAAATCGACAACGGAGGACCTGTAACGGTTACTGATGAACGTATCACACGCTTTTTCATGACGATTCCGGAAGCCTGTCAATTGGTACTAGAGGCCGGCGCAATGGGGAAAGGAGGCGAGATTTTCGTTTTCGATATGGGTGAATCTGTTAAAATAATTGATCTAGCAAAAAAAATGATTTCGCTCAGTGGTTTGGAATTAGGAAGGGATATCGACATTAGAATTTCAGGATTAAGACCCGGTGAAAAGTTGTATGAGGAATTATTGGCTAACGAGGAAAACACACTTCCGACACATCACGAGAAAATATTAATTGCCAAAACAAGACAAGCCGAAAACCAATTAATCTCATTGATTGAAAATTTGGTGCATTCATTAAACACGGATCGAAATAGTGATTTGGTGCTAAAAATGAAGGAAATCGTTCCTGAATTTAAAAGTAATAATTCCGAATTTGAAGAATTGGACAAATGAAGATAAAGCCCGCTGAAATACAAGTTAGATTTGCTGATTTAGATGTTTTAGGACATGTAAATAATTCCATTTATTTGAGCTATTTCGAAATGACACGTGTTCACTATTTTCGAGAATTGCTTGGTGAATTATGGGATTGGAAAAAAAATGGTGTCTTATTGGTCCGAAATGAAATAGACTACATCATCCCAATTCTTCTGCATCAAAAACCGA
>JBILIY010000187.1:0-3975 GCA_044368815.1 Crocinitomicaceae bacterium | reverse complement strand
AAATAAAAGTTTTAAACTCGGTTACGAAATTTTTGTTGAAGAAAAATTACATACAACAGGCTGCTCAGTAATGGTATGCTTTGACTCTGTAACAAACCAAACAATCCACGTTCCGAACGAAATGAAAGAATCTCTTAATAAATTAATATAAAAATCAATGAAAAATTCAATTTTTGTCCTGTTCATAATGAGCATTTCTATTTTTGCAAATTCTCAAGAAGTTCCTTGCTATAAAAAGAAACCGATATGTGATTTTAAAAAAGTAAAAAATTGCAATGAACTTGTTGCTTATGATGATTATTCTAATACGTATTATTCTAGAACAATGACTTCCGAAGCATACGATGGAACTTGTGTTTCGTGCTACAGAAATGGAGTTGTAGAAACACAAATTAAAATTGTCAATGGGAAACAGGATAGCATTGGAATGAGCTATTACGAATCAGGATGTCCCCAATCAAAAATGAGTTTTATTCTAGGAGTTATGGATGGACAAACCACCTTCTATTACGACAGCACAAATAAAAAAGAAAGCGAGCAGAATTTCAATATGGGAAAAAAGGAAGGGAAATTCATTTCATTTCAGAACAATGATAAAAATGATACTATAAAACTTGAAACCTACAAAAATGACAAGCTTGATGGCGTGAAAAAAGATTTCTTTGAAAATGGAAAAACAGAACGCATCGTATACTATAAACAAGGATTACAAGACGGAACTCAGAAACAATTTAATGAGGAAGGCAAGGTAATTGTTGAACTTAATCTTAAGGAAGGTAAAAATCACGGTGTATGGACTTACTATTTCGATGACGGTAAAATTGCTAACATCCAAAATTGGAATAAAGGAGTAAAAAATGGTGAATTCAAAACCATGGATGATAAAGGACTAATACTCAAACAGGAATTTTTCAATAAAGGAATTCCGAATGGAAAACATATCGAAAACTATGGCGATGGAAATCCAAAACACGTCACTCAATATGCAAAAGGAGAAATAATTGAGGAGTATCGTTTTGACAGTTATGGCGTTCGTACCGATATCGTTAAGTTGAATGATAAAAACAAAAAAACACAAGAAGCAACCCAAAACGAAGACGACAATCCTGAAGAAGCAGTAAAGGAGAAAAAAAATAAAAAGGAGAAAAAGGAGAAAAAAAACAAAAAAGACAACTAATTCTTTTTTAAAATTTTATCACTCGAAATAAATTGGGTATTAAAAAACTTATAATTTATACGAAGCTCCAATTGAGAGAAGCGGTCCTCCAAGACCTACTTCACCACTAAGACCCCAATTATAGCCAAAAAAGTAACGAAAACCATAACACAGTCGCATCGAGAATGGCAGAACAGAAGCATCAGACCCTTCTAATTGTTCAACAAAAATACCGTTTTCGTATGTCTTTATCCATCGATTATTTGATCCAATTCCGACACCAAAATAAGAATCAGTCTCGGGTCTACCTGTTGGAATGTGAAAGTTCATTCGTGCATGAAATCGAAGTCGATTTGTAATAGTTTGGTTCGTAGACTGCTGGTAGGTCCATTGTCCTGTTATTCCATTATAAATCGTATCAGTTGTTGCTGTTGTGATATTACTGGAATTATACATTAAATCAAATCCAAAGCTTAAATTTTCCGTTATCATATAACTGTAGCGTATTCCTGAAGGTGCTATTCCTCTAAATTTTGTTACTTCTCCAGTATTGATTTCAGATGTAAAGAAATTAATTCCGCCAGAAAATCGAGCCATATTAGGCATACCTAGATATCCTTCAACGATATGATTTCCGGCAAACAGAATCTGAGCTCTACTTCCATTGGCAATGAACAAGAGTAACGAAAATAGGAAAATTCTCATTTCACTAATTTTGAGTTTGCTTGATTAAGTTCAAGGCTGAACCTGCTCTAAACCACTCAATCTGAGAATTGTTGTATGTGTGATTTAATTGAATTGATTCACTAGTTCCATTTGAATGTACGATTTCCATTGTCAATGGCTTTCCAGGCGCAAAATCAACCAAATCAATAAAATTGAAAGTGTCATCCTCAAGGATTTTATCGTAATCCGTATCGTTAGCGAACGTCAATCCTAGCATTCCTTGCTTTTTCAAATTTGTTTCATGGATTCGAGCAAATGATTTTACAATAACAGCTCTAACCCCTAAATGTCTAGGTTCCATCGCAGCGTGCTCACGAGACGAACCTTCTCCATAATTATGGTCTCCAACAACAATTGAAGGAACACCTGCCGCTTTATAAGCTCGTTGAACTGCAGGAACTTCTCCATAACCACCTGTCAATTGATTTTTCACCTCATTGGCTTTTCCGTTAAATGCATTTTCGGCACCAATTAACATATTATTAGAAATATTATCTAAATGTCCTCTGTAACGCAACCATGGACCTGCCATTGAAATGTGGTCAGTTGTACATTTTCCTTTTGCTTTGATTAGCAGTTTTGCATTCTCAATGTTCTTTCCATCCCAAGCTGGAAAATTTTCCAATAATTGAAGACGAGACGAGTCAGTCGCAACTGCAATAACAACGCCACTCCCATCTTCAGCAGGGGCTTGGTAACCATTATCTTCTACAGCAAAACCTTTTTTCGGTAACTCATCCCCTACAGGTGGATTCAATTTAACTTGTTCACCTTTGTCATTTGTTAATGTATCCGTAATAGGATTGAAACCTAGATTTCCAGAAATTGCCAAAGCAGCTACCATTTCAGGTGAAGTTACAAAAGCATGTGTATTTGGATTTCCATCCGCTCTTTTTGAGAAATTTCTATTAAATGAATGAACAATTGTATTCTTTTCTTGCTTTTCAGCTCCTTCTCGATCCCACTGACCGATGCAAGGTCCACATGCATTTGTAAAGATTTTCGTTCCCATCTTTTCAAAATCTGCTAATATTCCATCGCGCTCTGCTGTATAACGAACTTGTTCAGAACCAGGATTGATACCAAATTCTGCTTTCGGAGTAATTCCATTTGCAACTGCCTGTTGAACAATTGAAGCGGCACGTGCTAAATCTTCGTAAGAAGAATTCGTACACGAACCAATCAATCCCCACTCTACTTTCATTGGCCAACCATTCGCTTCAGCCTCTGCTTTCATTTTTGAAACCGGAGTACCGCGATCTGGTGTAAAAGGACCGTTCACATGCGGTTCGAGTTCTGAAAGGTTAATTTCAATTAATTGATCAAAATACATAGTAGGATTGTCATAAACTTCTTTATCTCCAGTTAAATGGTCAGCAATCTTATCTGCAGCATCAACAACTTCTTGACGACCTGTAGCGATTAAATATCGACGCATTGACTCATCATAACCAAAAGTTGATGTCGTTGCACCAATTTCCGCACCCATATTACAAATTGTTCCTTTTCCAGTGCAAGAAAGGTTGATTGCACCTTCACCGAAATACTCAACAATTGCTCCAGTTCCCCCTTTAACAGTTAAGATATCAGCTACCTTCAAAATAACATCTTTGGCAGAGGTCCAACCATTTAATTTTCCAGTTAGTTTAACCCCTATTAATTTAGGAAACTTCAATTCCCAAGCCATTCCAGCCATTACATCAACCGCATCCGCTCCTCCTACACCTATGGCAACCATTCCAAGTCCACCGGCATTAACCGTATGAGAATCTGTACCAATCATCATTCCACCTGGGAAGGCATAATTCTCCAAAACAACTTGGTGAATAATTCCTGCTCCTGGTTTCCAGAAACCAATTCCATATTTATTAGATATTGAAGAAAGGAAGTTGAATACTTCGTTATTTTGATTTAATGACTCTTGCAAATCTTTAGTAGCACCAACTTTCGCCTGGATCAAGTGATCAGCATGAACCGTTGAAGGAACAGCTACACTCTTTTTACCTGCTTGCATAAATTGAAGTAACGCCATCTGCGCCGTAGCATCCTGCATTGCGACACGATCCGGAGCAAAGTCAACATACGATTTTCCA